>DUZI01000029.1 GCA_013349595.1 Nitrospirota bacterium | reverse complement strand
CTGATTTTACTAAGCTTTTTAGTTCTATCGCTGATTTTGGGTAGGTTGTTTTATTATTTACAAGTATTGATGTTAAAATTACTCCCAACAATTATGAAAAACAATTTAATATTTAAGATTTCTCTATTCAGAGGTCTTGATGAAGAAAATATCAATAAACTTGTAAAAATTTGTCATATTAAAAAGTTTGATAAAGGTGAAGTCATCTTTATGGATGGAGATGAGGCAAAGGGTTTTTATTGCATCAATTCGGGGTTTGTTAAGATATTTAAAATTGGTTTTGATGGTAAGGAACAAATTTTTCACCTTTTAGGTCCTGGGGAGGTCTTTGGTGAGGTCCCCGTATTTATAGGCGGCTCTTATCCTGCAAATGCAGTAACATTGCAGGACAGCACATTTTTATTTATTGAGAAAGATGATTTTATATATCTAATCAAAGAACAGCCTCAAGTATCCTTAAATATGATTGCTAATTTATCTTTAAGACTAAAAAATTTTACACACCTCATTGAAAACCTTTCCCTAAAAGAGGTCCCAAGCAGGCTTTCTTCTTATCTTTTATATGTTAGTAATGAGAAAAACATGACCAATATAATTAGACTTGATGTCTCAAAAACTCACCTTGCAAGTATTCTTGGCACTGTCCCTGAGACACTTTCTCGGATCTTTGCAAAGATGACTTCACAAGGATTGATTGAAGTTAATGGCAAGGTAATAACTATAAAAAATCAAAAAAAACTTGAAGAATTAGCATCAGGTCTTGAGACATTGAAATAGAGATTTGACATTAACAACTGCAATTCTTTAATTTAATCTGCCAATTAATGGAAAAAGAACTTAATAAAATATTAGAAAATACCTTACACATATTCAATTTAACCCACATACCTATTGAGATTGAAATCCCAAGAGATGAATCTTATGGCGACCTCTCTACACCAATTGCAATGAGACTTGCTAAGACACTTAAAAAGCCTCCAAAAATAATAGCAGAAGAAATTAAAAAGAATATTTATGAAAATTATCCTCACATATTTGAGAAAATTGAAGTAGCAGGACAGGGTTTTGTAAATTTTAAGTTTAAAGAGGAATTTCTCCTTGAAGAATTGATAAAAATTATTGCTAATCACAGAGATTACCTCAACTTTGATATCGGCAAAGGTAAAAAAGTGCTCCTTGAATTCGTCAGTGCTAATCCAACTGGTCCCTTACACCTCGGTCATGGTAGAGGTGCTGCAGTAGGGATGGCACTTTGTAACATTATGGAAGCAGGAGGATATAAAGTATTTAAAGAATATTATATAAACGATGCAGGTGTTCAAATAAAAAAACTTGGACACTCTGTATATGCAAGATACAGGCAGAAATTGTGTGACGAAAGAGATTATCCATTCCCTGAAGATGGCTACAGGGGAGATTATATTGAAGAAATAGTTTTAAATAATGAACTTTCATCTTTGTTAAAGGAATATAACCTTTGTAAAGATACCTTTGAGGAAATCTCCTCACTAGTTAATAACCTTTCCTGCCAATTAATGTTGAAAGATATAAAGAAAGATCTTGCTGACATGAATGTTCACTTTGACACTTGGAAGAGCGAGAAGGAGCTTTATGACAAAGGTATGGTTCAAGAGGCGATTGAACATTTAAGAGATAAAGGTCTAATTTATGAAAAAGATAGTGCCCTTTGGTTTAAATCTACTGTTTATGGAGATGATAAAGATAGGGTTGTTCTCAAAAGTAATGGAGAATATACTTATTTTGCCTCTGATATTGCCTATCATAAGTATAAACTTGACAGGGGATTTGAAGAGATTATTGATATATGGGGAGCAGACCATCATGGCTATATACCACGCATAAGTTCTGCCCTTCAGGCACTTGGATTGCACTCAGAAAACTTTAATGTCCTTTTAATTCAAATGGTTACCCTACTAAGAGATGGCAAACCTGTACAAATGTCCAAAAGGGCAGGAGAGTTTATAACTTTAAGGGAAATTATTGATGAAATAGGTCCTGACACTACAAAATTTCTCTTTTTATTTAGAAGACATGACACACCACTTGAAATTGATATAGAAAAGGCAAAGGAACAGTCTGCCGACAATCCAGTTTATTATGTTCAGTATGCCCATGCAAGAATAAGTAGCATAATTGAAAAGGCAGAAAATTTAGGCGTAAAGTTAGACATTCAGAAAATAAAGCCTTCAAACTTCAGATTAAATGAAGATGAATTAAGGATTGTTAAAAAAATTTTATCCTATCCAATGTTATTTAAATCAACAGTTAAAACAAGAGAGCCACATAGGATTGCTTTTTATCTTTATGAACTTGCAGGCTTATTTCATCCATATTATCACAAATATAGGGTCATCACAGAAGATAGAGATATTACCTTATCAAGATTAGCTTTATGTATTTGTGCAAAGATTATTTTTAAGGAGGGATTAACACTTCTTGGTGTCTCTGCACCTGATAAGATGTAAATTGCTATTGATAATAAATACTTTTTTTGATATGATTAAAACCTCATAATTTAAGACATGGGATATATATCAATCATAGGTGCAGGAAGTTGGGGGACTACCTTAGCTTGTCTGCTTGCAGAGAAAGAGTATGATGTAGTTCTTTGGTGTTATGAAAAAGAGGTAGCCCAGTGTATTAATAACATGGGCAGAAATGACCTTTATTTATCTGAATTTATTCTGCCTCATATGATACATGCTACAACTGACTTTGAAGAGGCAGTAAGAAATACCCGCTATATAGTCAATGTTGTCCCTACTCAACACATAAGATCTGTTTTTACAGAGTTAAAACCCTATATCAAAAATGATGCAGTTTTAGTGAGTGCCTCAAAGGGAATTGAGAACAATACTTACTGTCTTCCATCAGCTATAATAAGTGAAATATTACAAAGACCTGTTTCGGTAATTTCTGGTCCAAGCTTTGCAACAGAGGTGCTTCAAAAGCTCCCTACTGCTGTTACACTTGCCTCAGAAAATAAAAAAGACTTACTCTTACTTCAAGAACTTTTTAATACTGACTTCTTTAGGGTCTATACCCATCAGGATGTAAAAGGTGTAGAGATAGGCGGGGCTATAAAAAATGTAATTGCCATAGCCTCTGGTATTTGTGAAGGTCTTGGTTTGGGGAATAATGCAAGGGCAGCGCTTCTTACAAGAGGCCTTTATGAGATTACAAGGCTTGGTGTGGCTATGGGTGCCCAGGAAAATACCTTTTCTGGATTAAGTGGGATAGGAGATTTAATGCTTACATGCACAGCAATGATGTCAAGAAACTTTACAGTTGGCTACAAACTTGGTAAGGGTGAAAAATTATCGGATATTTTAAATCAAACGAGGACAATAGCAGAAGGAGTAGCTACCACAAAGGCAGCCTTTGAACTTTCAAAAAAACTTTTAGTTGAGATGCCCATAACTGAACAAGTCTATAACGCACTTTATAACAATGTCTCACCCATTGATGCAGTCAGAGAGTTGATGACAAGATCTTTGAAATCAGAGTTTAATGGATATAGATTACCTTAAATCCCTCCTAAAAGATTTTCAAAACAAAGGAATATCCCTTGATGACTTACTCAACAAGTTAAAGCCCTTTACATATGAAAACATAAAATTAGCCCGTATTGACCATCACAGACACATAAGGAGTGGTATCCCAGAGGTTATCTTTGGTTTAAACAAAAAGACTGACGAGGTAGTAAAAATTGCTGAGGCAATGTATAAACAGACAGGGAGATTTCTCATCACAAAGACAAATGAAGAAGTATTTGATAAACTTAAAATTAAGGGTGCTAGATTCTATGAACAAGCTAAGGTAATCACATGTAATGGGAGCAAATCAAGGGTTGGTGATATTCTCATTCTTTCTGCAGGTACATCTGATATATCTGTTTCACAAGAGGCGGAGATAACGGCTACTTTTCTTGGTAATAAGGTTGAGACAATAAATGATATTGGCGTTGCAGGTATTCATCGTCTCTTTGATTGTCTTGAAAGAATAAGAAAGGCAAGGGTTTTAATCGTTATTGCTGGTATGGAAGGGGCACTACCATCGGTAGTTGGCGGATTAACCGACAAACCTGTTATAGCAGTGCCCACATCAACTGGTTATGGCACAAGCTTTGAGGGAATTACAGCTTTATTTGCCATGCTAAATTCATGTGTACCAGGTCTTGCAGTAATGAACATTGACAATGGCTTTGGTTCAGCCTGTCTTGCCCATAAAATAAACAGGTTGAAATAATCTTTGCTATTTTTTATCGCCAACTTTTATTGACTCCTCATAAGCCTTCTCTTGACTCCAACCACTAAAAGCAGGGGTATATGCATATAAGTAATAAACGCCCCATATAATAAGCCCCCAGAATAGAACCAACCACCCTATTGGGAGACTATGTTTTGTTTCCTTTGCTTCAAAGTCTTCTATCCTATCAAGGTCTTCTTGCATAGTAAACCTCCTTTTTATTTTTTTAATGAATTCATATAAGCCATAATAGCCCAAATCTTGTTTTCATCAAATTGTGAAGCATAAGGAGGCATACCCCCTTTTGCAATCCGTCCCTCAATTTCTTTGCCCGTACTTGTCCCTTCTGCAATTATCGCATAAATAAACCCATCACCCACTTCACCTTCTTTATTCAACCAGACATTGTCAACTACTGATGGACCAATTCCACCTCTTCCATCTGCACCATGACAGGCTGCACAATTTGTATCATAGAGTTTTTTGCCAATGGCGATAGCTTCTTTATTGCCAATGAGAGGATTTTGTGTCATATCAGACTTTGGTTTATCTGAAGGTTTTTTAGCCACTGCTACGCCAAGCACCTGTATATAAGCAACAATCGCATCTAACTCATTTTTGCCTTTTAACTTTTCAATATCAGCCTTTGTATATGGAAAACCAAGAGCCTTGACACTTGCTTCAGCCTCAGATGGATTAATTGGATTATTCTTGAGCCAACCATATTTTGGCATGTTTGATTCGGGGAAAAATTTCTGTGGATCTTCAAAATGTCCATAATGCCATGCATCGGGGTATTTCCCTCCAATCCTTGCCAAATCAGGACCAGTCCTTTTTGAACCCCAAAGAAATGGGTGATCATAGGCAAACTCGCCTGCCTTTGAATATTCACCATAACGCATCACCTCTGTCTTCAGTGGTCTAACAGTTTGCGTATGACAATAATGACATCCCTCCTTCATATAAACATCCCTGCCCATCAATTCAAGTGGGGTATAAGGTTTGAGGTTTTCAAGCTTTGGGTGCATCTGTGGCGTAAGCATAGGGATAAACATTGTGGCTATAGTCCCAATTAATATTACAACTGCAGAAACAATAGCAAATAAAACTGGTTTCTTATATAAATTAATCTGCATTTTTATCCCTCCTATGCCTTTTCATGAGAAAGGGTTTTTCCCTTTTTCATGGTCATGTATATGTTGTAAATAAAGAAGAGCATGCCCACTGTAAATATAATTCCACCGAGTGTCCTTAACTGCCAGTAAGGATAATTTTTCACAAGCCCTTCCATGAAGGTATAAGCAAGGCTTCCATCTGGATTTGTTGCCTTCCAGAGTGCACCTTGTTGTATCCCTGTAATCCACATAGTAATTGAAAAGATAAGTTGCCCTACAAGGACAAACCAAAAGTGAATATTGGCAATCTTTTCACTGTAAATTGTTGTGTTATAAATCTTTGGAACTACGTAATAAATAGCAGCTGCAGCAGTCATAGTTACCCATCCCATAGTCCCCATATGGACATGTCCTGGAATCCAATCAGTATAGTGAATCAACTGACTGACAATCCTCAAGCCTTGTGTAGGCCCTTGTATAGTTTGAAGCCCATAAAAGGTGATACCAAGTATGAAGAATTTTGTCAGATAATTTGTCCTCATCTTTGACCAATCTGATGCAACAGTATAATATCCATTTACGACAGAACCCCATGATGGTGCTATAAGAAACATTGTAAAAACAATACCAAGGGTCTGTATCCAATCTGGCAGTGGTGTATAAACAAGGTGATGGGCACCTGTCCATAAATAGGCAAAAACAAGTGACCAAAAAGATATGATTGAAAGCCTGTGACTATATATAGGAATACCGGTTGATTTAGGCAAAAAGTAATAAAACATGGCAAGTATAGGTGTTGTAAATACAAAACCTACAGCATTATGACCATACCACCACTGGACATTTGCACTATTTACACCTGCAAATAGATGATAGGATTTTGTTAAGGTGGCAGGTATTGCAAGATTATTGACAATATAGAGGATTGCTACTGCTACTACTGTGACTATAATATACCAAAGGGAAATATACATTTGTTCTTCCCTCCGCTTGATTATTGTACCAAAAATAACAATAGCAAAGATAACCCACATTATAACTACTACAATATCAAGAGGCCATTCAAGTTCCGCATACTCTAATGATTGATTCATACCTGCGAAGAGACTTAATGCCGCCAAAGCAATAGCAATATTAAAAAGATAAAGATGAAATCTGGCAAGCTTTGGAAACATTAGTGGTCTCTTTGTAAGACGCATTGTAATATAATAAAAAATACCAAATATCGCTCCAAGACCAAGTCCAAAGGCAAGTCCATTGGTATGCACTACTCTCAATCTTCCAAATGTGAAATAGGGTGGAATATTCCATGAAGGAGCCCACATCTGAATAGAAATCCATAAACCAATAACAATACCTACAACACCCCAAAAGATTGAGGACACAATAAAACCATTAACTGTTTGATTATCAAATTGATAATCTGTTGACATAAATACCTCCTTTTTTAAGATTAATTGTTCAGCTTTAAAAAAGCTTTTATATCAAGTCGTGGCAAGAGGATTTGAACCTCCGACACCACGGTCCTGAACCGTGTGCGCTACCAAACTGCGCTATGCCCCGTGTTAATGAAACATTATAACATAACTCATGGTTGATAAAATGTTCAAAGATTTAACTCAACCTACTCTTTTGATTAAACAAAAATTAATATAAAACCCAAACACAAAGAGTTAAGAAACTCATCTTTTGTTCAGTAAAGTCTTGTCTATTACACCTTATCTCTTAATAATTTATGCCTTCATCGTTTAAACTTTACCCCACTTTCAATGGCAAATTAAGGGGTGTGTCAAAATAACACACAATCAATTGACCCAAAATCAGGGATAGAACTGAGAACTTAACAAAATCAACAAGACAGAGTAGAAAGGGTTGGTGAGAAATTTTTATACGACCCCTTATAAAAAAAATCTTGAGAATCTTTAGCAAAAGGCATTGTATTATAAAGAATAAAGCAAAATTAAAATGAATTCATCAATTATAAAAAGCCTGAAACAGCCCTTCCTATCGCTATTTTTGTGAATTGACAAAGTATGATTAAATATAGAAAATAATAGAAAATAATAATATAGAAAAAATTTAACATTTACATTAGTTAGTAATCTCAAAGAAATTTAAAGACAGCCAATCCTTTATTGACATTACAAGATATGTCTATAAACTTGTAAACACATGCAAATATCTCTCTCTATTTGCATGGTTTGAAAGTCTTTATTGTTGACACTTAGAGACGAGAGAAATTTACTCAACAATACGGTTTATTAAAAAATGACAGAAAACACACAATTATCAGTTGGAATGAAGTTATCGTTGTCAATAAATGATAATGAAGAGAAACATGTATTGACACTCATAGGCTGGGAAGAACGAAATTTTATTGTCACAAAAAATTCCTTATTAAAAGGACTTGTCATAAGTTCAAAAGATGACTGTGTTATTAGATTTGTGAGAAATGGCGTTGCCTATGGTTTTCAAACAAACATGATATCAATGCAATATTCACCAGCTCCAATGATATTCTTTAAATATCCTGAAGATATTAAGAGTATGACTTTTAGAAAGTCCAAGAGGGTTAGGACTAATATATCTGCTATAATTTTAAAAAAACAAAAAGACAATCAATTTGTAAAATTTAATGTCAATATAGTTGATATTAGTGATTCAGGCTGTCTTATTGAGATTGAAGAGGCAGAGATGCCTGATGATATTAATGTGGGTTTTACTTTTTTTGTGAATTTTAAAATACTTGACAAAAGTCTTGAACTTGACTGTGTGGCAAGAAATGTGAGAAATAAAAATAATGTCTTCCTTATAGGGACACAATTTATCAATGAAAATGATCCCTACAAAAATATTATCTCCTCATTTGTTAATATGATTGACACAAAGGATGTTAGAGCTGTTTAACTTCCCTTACCTTTATCTTAAAAAATATTAGTAAAAGAAAAAGTATCAACCCTGCACTTATAAATGCAATTTTATAACCAAAACCAAAGATAATAAATCCCGTTATTATTGGTCCAGTTGTGTGTCCTATATCCATGATTGAGCCAAGGATACCCATAGCCGAACCACGATCATCTTTACTACTGTTGTCTGAGATAAAGGCAGATGTTGCAGATGTTACTGTTGAGATAGTTAATCCAAAAAGGATGCTAATCAAGAGTAATGATATGAAGCTATTAAAAAAGGTAATACTTCCTATACAAATTGCCCCAATCATTGCCCCCCAAGTTATTTGAGGTTTTCTCCCGTGTTTATCTGAAAATCTACCCATGATAGGCTTTGTCAGGGCAATCGTGATGACCTGTGATGATAGGATAAAACCAATTTCATAGGCATTTAGCCCCTTTTCAATACAAAAAAGAGGCAAGAAGGTCTCAAAGGCACCATATGTAAAGAGTATACCTGCCTCTACAAAGCTTGTTAATACAATCACATTACTTGATATAAGTTTTTTAAAAGAAATCCACCTTGTTGCCCAACTCGTTTCTTTCTGTTCAGTAATGTTGTCAAGTTTTTTGGTAGCCAAAAATAATAGTAATGCACAAAAACCTGTCACACCACAAAGTAAATAAACAAGTTTGTAATTATAACCAATCGCATAGGGATAAGAGGCAAAATAACCAATTATAGCCCCACCAAGTAATGGTGCCAAAAACCTACCTGCAAGGGTTGAAGTGGAGAACCAACCAAGTTTTTCTCCCTTTTCTTTGCTATAAAGTTCTGATAAAACAGCCATAGCAATTGGCACAAATATAGCAGTTGCAAAACCATGATAAAATCTAACAATTGCAAGTTCAATAATATTGTCAACTAATAAATATAAAAAAGGTGCTGAGGCAAAGATAAATAGAGAAAACATAAGCATCTTTCGCCGGCCAATCTTGTCAGATAAAATACCTGCTGGGATACTTGCTATAATACCAGTAAAGGCAGATACAGAGGCTACCAAACCAACATCAGAAGGATTAGCCCCTAAATATGCTGAATAAAGTGGTAGGATTGGACTTTTTGAAATAGTTGAACTGAAAAGTGCAAAAAATCCTGATGCACAGATGAGTATGAAAGGACTTGTCTTAATTATATTCATCACTTACACATATCTGTGCATCATATATATAAAAATTCTCTCCTGTATTTTTCGTATTGTCAAAAATTAACCACAGAGGACAAAATTAACTTTCTCTAAGATCCAGCGATAAGAATAAGTCTCTTTAGTTCAAGGAGCTATGTTTTGACAGTTCAAATGCCCCTTTCGCTACAACCGCAAAACTCACCCTTCGGGTTCAACTCAAAGAAATTTTTTTTGAAAACCCTGAAATTCTCTCTGTGACTTCTGTGATTTTATTTAAATACTTTTTTTTCATTAAATTTCTGACATTACTTTTTTTATAACTCTATTTTGCAATCTGTTCAACTACAAAGAGTAGTTGCCCCTCTTGAACGGTATCATTAAGCTTGACACATACCTCCACAATCTGGGCATCAGAAGGAGAAATAATGGCATTTTCCATCTTCATTGCCTCAAGGTTGATTATTTCCTCACCTTTTCTTACTATATCACTTGCTTTTATTAAACCTCTTTGAGGGTTACCAATTCTCCATACATTACCATTTATTGGTGCACCAATCTCATTAGCGCCCTTTGCTATTCTTATCTCTGATTTCTTTGCCCTTGGTGTATCCACTTTATACACACGGGTCTTGTTATTTACCTTCATTACTGCATGGATTACACCTTCATGTTCAGCACCAATTGAGACAAGTTCTATTGTATAAGGCTTTCCAAAGAGTTCAAAATCAACCTTATCACCCGGTTTCTTTAATCCCTCTCTCCATACATTTGTTGGCAGTACAAGTGGAGCATCACCATATTTTTCCCTAAACTCAATAAATTCAAGGGCATCTTTTGGATGCATCAGATAAAGAATAAATTCCTCTTCAGTTGCTTTTCTGCCAAGATTGTTTGTTAAATCATTTCTTAATTTATCAAGGTCATCAGGTGGAATTGAATCAAGAGGTGAGGTCTCTTTTCTTTCTTTTAGTTTCTCTTTGTAATCATCACCAAAGGTGCTTTTATAAACCCATTCTTCAGGCCAACCAACAGGAAGCTTGCCATAATTGCCAAGTAAAAGACTCTTAAAATCTCCTGGTGCGTTACGGAATAATTGTAAAAGTTCAGCCTGCTCTTCTGGTGTCATTGCGTTAAAGTCTTGATTCTTTTGCTCTACAAATTTAGTCATCAAATCTATTATGTGTTTGACCCCTAAATCACCCTTTTCCTTTGCATATTTATTGATAATACCACTACAAGTGACCCATGTTATCTGCGAACCTGGTGTTACATCGAAATACTTGATAATCTTGTTATAAAGGGACATCATCTTTAAAATATACGGCATTAGATGAAGAAATTCTGCCTTTTGTGCCTGCTCAAAAGAACTTGGGAAGGCACCGCCAGGCATCTTGTGGTGAGTTACATTATGGTCAAGCCCTTTAAAAGGTGATTCTGCCCAATCGTAATAATTAATCCATTCCCTAACCTTCTGAACTGCCCTTTCTGCCTCAAGCCTATTTATATGAACAGGTATTCCTGATTCTTCAAAAATTGCCTGGACACTTAATATGGGTGAATGGCCGTAAAACCGAACAAGTGAATCTTCCTGAACATCAAATATCTTAGCACCTGCCTTTGCAGCAGAAAGCAATGCAGGTATTGCAAGGCCATCGGTAATGTGTCGGTGATAATTAACGATTAGATCTGGATATTTTTGTTTTATAGCATCAATAATACTGTAAATCCTTGTAACATT
>DUZI01000028.1 GCA_013349595.1 Nitrospirota bacterium | reverse complement strand
GTATAAAAATCCTTCACCAGCCCCTTATAATAGCGCTTAGTAAGGGCTGTTTCAGGATTTTTATAATCGACAAATTTTATTTATAATTTTGATTTATACATTTAAAACAATGCCTTGTAACAAAGCCCTACAAGCTTTTTTTTATAAGGTGTCGTATAAAAATCCTTCAACAGCCCTTACTATCTTACTTGCTGCTTTTATTAAGCTTTTTAAGTTCTATCGCTATTTTTGGGAAGCTGTAAGACAGAGCAAGTTTTTCTACTATCATATGCTAATGACATATTTCTATCTAATGCTCCATCGCCCGATAACACTTTTACTCTTACTTTTTCGTCAAAAATTGGGGTTTTTAAAGTCTAATACAGTAAGCAATGTCAATAAACTTTGTCAATAAAAAATTCAAACTCAAAAAATCAAACTACATAGAGAGGCGTAATTTAATAACGCAATTTTTAATAACTACCTGACTCTGCATCATTCACTTTCTTTATTCTCAAATACTCCACAAGTCCAAAAAGGCTGCCTGTGCATGTTGATAAAAACCATAGTATTGATAGTGTCAATGACTGCTCAGAGGGGACTTTGATGATAGAAAAGGAAAATACAAAGGCGCCCTCTCTAAGCCCAATTCCAGCTATAGTTATGGGTATGAATGACAAAAGTATGATTATCGGTAAAAATACTACAATGGCAATAAAAGAGACCTTCATACCTAATCCTATTGATAAAATATAAACTGCACACATTCCAGCACTTTGTATCACAAAGGATAACAGTATAGCCTTGATGAAGATATGCCTTTTTGTAACAAATAGTGATAGGTATTTATAGAAATTAGCTATAAAAGTTATCCCATCACCTAAACGGAAGTGTATTAAAATGAGGCTTGCTGCGATGAAGACTGTAAATATTGTTGGAAGCAGCCATATAAATACAGTCCCCTTAAGATAAGCTATGCTGAAAGGAAATACTACAATTACCATAGTTATCAAAGCTATAAAGCCAATATATCTGTCCATAAATACTGAGGCTATTGATGTTATCAAGGTTGGACTTTCTGAATGGCTGTTGGTGGGGGTCTTTAGCATCTTGTTGAGATAATAAGCCTTGACTGTGTCGCCACCTACCAGTCCGGGCAGAAATATTCCAAAAAAAGCCCCAATCAAATAAAGACTATAAAGTTGTTTTATTGATGGTCTGTTTTCAATGAGCATCCCCCACCGATTTGATGCTATAAATAATTGAACTAAATAAATTGCAACTGCAATGATAAAATACACGGGATTTACCTTGCTGATATTTTCAATAATCTCATTAAGCCCAATCTTTGAGACAAGGAAATAGACCATTGCTGCGCTTACAATAATCTTTAGCAATAAAAAGGCAATCTTTTTGAGATTCATAAGGCCTTAATTACGGTGAAGAGAGTATCTTCTTGATGGTGTAGATTGGCTTTTTTTGGCTCTCATGATAGACCCTCACTATCATCTCTCCAAGCAGCCCTAATCCTATAAATTGAACACCTACGATAATTAACAATACACCAAGCAGCAACAATGGCCGTCCTCCAATTGCAACACCAAGAAAGAGTTTTTCAAAGGACAGATAAAGAGAGATAATAAAACCTAAGAGCCCAAACAACACACCCATCGGACCAAAAAATTGTATCGGTTTTGTAGAAAAACTCTGAAGAAATTTGACCGTTATCAAGTCAAGCAATACCTTGATTGTCCTTGAAATGCCATATTTTGACTTGCCCCTTAGTCTTGGATGGTGGGTAGTCTCTACCTCTGTAATCCTTACACCATACCAGCTGGCAACGGCAGGGATAAACCTGTGCATCTCACCGTAAAGACGAAGGTTTTTTACTACCTCACGCCTGTAAGCCTTTAAAGAACATCCATAGTCGTGAAGCCTCACCCCCGTAACCCTACTGATAAGCCAATTTGCAATAATTGAGGGCAGTCTCCTTGATAAGAAAGGGTCCTTTCTGTTTTTACGCCAGCCGCTTACAAGGTCATGGTTTTTGATTGCATTTATTAGCTTTGGAATGTCTTCTGGGTCATTCTGCAAATCTCCATCCATTGTGATGACTATATCACCCCTTGAAAAATCAAAACCTGCCGCAAAGGCAGCAGTCTGACCAAAGTTTCTTCTCAGGCTCAATACCATGACCCTATCATCTTTTGCCTGTATATCTTCAAGCAAGGAAAGTGTATTGTCCGTGCTCCCGTCATCCACATAGATTATTTCATAGTCGATATTATTATTGTTGAGGCTTCTTGTGAGACTGTCATGGAGGATTGTTATATTTTCCTCTTCGTTATATAGTGGTATCACAACTGAAACTATCATTATTAAGTCTCCTTTTACTTAGTAACTTACTGCCCTTCTATGGGGAAGAGAGGTTAAATTATAACAGATAAGTAAAAAATGTGAGTTGATTACCCTATTTTTGTGAGACAAATCAAGCATCTTTTTCTCAATCCTATCGCACCTATGAGCAAATTCACTTGAATAATCAAGGCGTGTTGAACCAACAAAAATTCCATTAATCTTGCCATACTGGTTTCGTAGCCTTTCTAATTCATCCATCGGGTTTTGCCACAAGTCGTATTGATTCATCCTCCTACCTGTAAGGTTGATAGAGTATGTTTTTGGGTTATCTTTTAGATAAAAAGCCATCTCACTAGCTACCTGATAACTATCTGAAAAGATGATTAAGGGTTCATCTCTTTTTAAGAGCCCCTGCCTAATTATATCAACATCACCTGCAAGATTACTCCAACCCCTTAATCGATGAGAGGGGTCAAACTTGACAGGGATATGAAAAAAATGAGGATAAAGCCCTACAAGGTTTATCAACAGGGCAATCAGAAAGGTACTCAGCAAAATCCTTGATTCTCTCTTGCTTACTGTCAATCCCTTATACCAATGGATTGATAAACCTATTAGGGCGCTTATATACCCTGGCATTGCCCAATTTGCCTGCACCTTTCCCTGAAGGCTCTTAAGGACAAAAAAACAAAGCACAGGCATACTAAATGAAAAGATAAAAGGCCTGTCTTTTAGCTTTACAAAAGCCATTACAAGCATTATAAAAAGTATAGGAGTTAACACACCTATCTGCGAACCTATGAATTCAAAAAAGGAAGATAGGGAAATCTTAAATCCCTCCTCAATATTGGCATGACCAGCAGTATGTCTGAGGCTTACCCAATCATTGCTCCAATTCCAATAAATTACTGGTGAAAATATGAAAAGACTTAAAATTAGCGCAAAATAGGGTTGTGGTTTTAAAAGTATTGTCCTGTGAGCTATCAATAGATAAATAAATGCACAGACTATAAAAAAGACCATTGTATATTTGGCAAGCAAGCCAAAACCGATTAGTAAGCCTAATAAAAACCAGTATCTGTAATCCCCATTATTATAAGTTGCCTTGTAAAAAGCAAATAGTGAGGCAGTCCAGAAAAATAAAAGTAAAGTGTCAATGGTAAAGACAATACCATAAACAGAAAACAGAGGCACTATTTGTAAGGAGAAAAAGGCTATTAGTCCACACCTCTTTGCATCATCAGGATGTCCATTTTTTAATGTCAAGCGGGCAATCTGCTTGGTTAGGTTATAAAGTAACAGGCTACTGAGTGCATGAAAGATTACTGATAATATCCTTATGGCCAAAACGGTATTACCTAATAGATAGGTGCTTAATCCAATCAACCATGCTACAAGGGGACCCTTTGAGTAATAACTCCAGTCAGGTCTCCTTGACCATTCCCAATAATGTGCCTCATCGGGACTTAAATCAAGCCCGCCATGACGAATGTAATAAATCCTAAATAGTGAAAAGGCAATTGTGCTAAAGAATAAAACAGTCTCAAAAGGTCTTTGCCTGAAGTGATGGGTAAGTTTATTAAATCCATAGATTGAAGCCGTTGCCACTAATATCCCAATCAAGGCGCCTGCTATTACATCTGTGGGATAATGAACCCCAAGATAGACCCTTGACAGACCTATCAAGAATGCCACTGTAAAGACCATAGCCTTTATAAAAAGCCTTGCCCTTTTAGATAAGAAAAAAAGAATGGTTGAAGCCGTAAAGGCATTTGAGCTGTGATTTGAGGGCATAGAATAACTTGATGAGCAGCCAATTACATCCCTGAATTGATGGACAAGACAGGGTCTTAATCGCTCAAATATACCCTTAATCTCTGTAGAAATCCAGTCATTCAGACAGATAGCTATTGTAAAAACCACCATAGAGGCAAAAAATGCCCTTTTATCCCTCATTAAAAAATATAGGTAAATGATAAAGGGCAAAAAGATAAGATAGCCCTTTGAGGTTAAAAAAACAAAGATGATATCTAAATAGGGATTTGCAAGGGTATTATTAAAAAACTGAAATACTATCTCATCCATTAGTTCTTTTTTATCATATAATTATCCAATCCTTTCCCTCTCATGGTAAGCAAGGTTACATCATTCGTTGGTTTCTGTATCTTCACGAGGACATCCTTGCCATGACTGTCAGAGTATCTTGCGCAGAGGCTTGCAGAGTCAAGTATATCTTGTTCTCCAATATTTTCTCCCAACAAAAGGACAATTGGTCCTTCAGTATCAGAGGGCTCCATTACGATGGCATCAAGTTTAAGGGAGAGCAACTTTTCATTGTCCTCTCTATTTCTGCCAACAATCACCTTAACACCTGAAGGCAGCCTAAAGTGTCTTCCAAACCTCAAGGATTGAAGTTCTTTAATTGATGGGTTTGAATTGTAATTAAGGAGTTCTCTAAGACGATAGGCAAAGTTTGGCTCTGTTAATAGGCAACCACCAGCAGGTGCAGGGTATTTCTTAAGTCCGAATTCTTCAGCAAGGGCAATCTGTGCCTTTCTACCCCTTCCAGTTATCCCATAAAGCCTTTCTCTGTCAATCAGACCCTTCTGTTCTGGTATAGTTGGATTTAATAATCTTGCAGAGAGTGGGCGGAGTATATAACCTTTCAGAGCAGTCTGTTTTTCCATAAGATTAAATATGTGTCTTTGTTGACTCATTGGTCTTTGCCCAAGCACCTCACCTGTGGCTATAAAATCTGCACCAAAATGAGTCATCATCTTTGCTGCTTCCCTTAACATGAGAATCTTACAGTCAATACAGGGGTTCATGTTTTTGCCATAGCCAAAGGTTGGTTTCTTTACAATCCTTAAGAATTCAGCTCGGATATCTCGCTCAATCAGTGTAAAGCCGCATCTATCAGCAAAGGATGAAATATCATCAATACTGCCACAACCAAAGGATGTTATAAACCTTATGGCTGTAACCTTGATGCCTTGTTTTAATAAAATTAAAATGGCAAGACAACTATCAAGACCGCCAGAGAAGAGGACTAAAGCCTTTGACATGACATTAAGAGTTCATCTTTGGCAACTGTGGCAGTACCAACTTGTCCAATCACTATAGCTGCTGCATTATTTGCAATCTTGGCAGATTGCACCATCGTAGCGCCAGATAGATAAGCAAGACAAAAGGTAGCAATCACTGTATCACCTGCACCTGTAACATCAAAGACCTTTTTTGCAGCAGCAGGTATGTGGGTTACAATTATAGACTTTGCAGACCTCTCAAAGAGAGTCATCCCCTCCTCCCCCCTTGTGATAAGGACTGCCTGAAGTCCCAATCTCTTCATGAGCTCTTTGCCTGCCTTTATAATTGATTTTTCATCTACTATGTCTATCCCTGAACCTTCTGATGCCTCTTTTTTATTAGGCGTGATGATAGTGGTTTTTTTATAGCAGTGAAAATTACCAACCTTAGGATCAACTGCAATGTAGCGACCCTTAAAGTGCCTGACAATATAACTCACTAATTCTTTTGTTATAAGTCCCTTTTTATAATCAGAGATAATTATAGCCTCATAATCATTGAGGTGTTTTTTTAAAAAATTCATAAAGATTGCATAACTATCCTTATCAAGCTTGCCTGTATCTTCTCTATCAAATCGGACAACCTGCTGATTATGTGCAATGATTCGTGTCTTGACAGTTGTTGGTTTATTAAGAGAGATTATCCCCGTTATGCCTATCTTTTTGTTGATGCATTCAGACTTTAACAACTCGCCTTCATTATCTTTACCAATAGTGCCTGCTAAATCAACTAAACCACCAAGAGAAACTATATTATTTGCCACATTTGCAGAACCACCAAGTCTATAAGATTGCTCTACAACCTCTACAACAGGAACTGGTGCCTCAGGAGAAATCCTATTTACCCTGCCAAAGATATAACAGTCAAGTATGATGTCGCCAAGGAGGAGTATCTTTTTTGAACCAAAATTATCAAAAATTTCTTTAATATTCATGTTTACCAATTGTTGAGTTTTTTTGTAAACACCTTTTGAAAAAAATATGAATTTTCTAACTCACTAACTCACTTGCGACTGATCCCTGCCGTTTGCTAACTCACTAATTCACTGGCGACTAACTTACTGCCGTTTGCCCTTCTGCACTTCCGCACTAATATCTTTCCCACTTAAAGCTACTGACATTCCTCTTTGTCTTATCAAAGTCAATTCCAATGAGAAAGATTGGCAGGTTTAATCCCTTGTATCTTTCCGCATAATTCTTTTCCTTGATTTGCTTTAATGCCTTGCCTTTATCTTTACCTCTAACGATTGTCTTAAATTCAAAGATAAATACTGCATGTTTCATCACTACCGTCATATCTATCTTGCCATGACTCGTTGTATCTTCAGGTCTTACATTTAATCCTAATGATGCAAAATAACTGTAAAATATGCTTGAATAATATCCTTCATACTTGCTTATCTTGTTCTTCCTATACCACTCTCCAGGTATTGAGGCAAAGTGTGATTGGATTATTACTTTTATACCGTCTATATCAAGTTTCTGTAATAACTCATATAGCTGTATCTTTCTCCTTGTCACATCTACAAAGTTCACTGAATAGTGTTTTAACACATACTCGGTCAATGAACCTTTTACTTCATTATTTGGATATGAAAGTCTATATATAATGTTTGACCCGACCGTATATGTGTCTAATATGGTCAAATAACCACTTTGAAATAACAGGTTCTCTGGCTCTATAAAATCGACATCAAAACTACCAATGAGTGTCTCACCTGCTTCAATGTTTTCTATTTGTGGGATGTAGTAGTTTCTTTGTTTAAGTAGTTCAATGAGAAATGTCGGCGTCCCGCTCTCAAACCAGTAGTTTTTAAATTGTCCCTTGTCAAGATAGTTTAGTATGCTAAAGGGATTATAAACCTTATCTTTTCCTGTCCAGCTATAGCCATTATACCAATGCCTGATTTGATTAATGTCTTTATCTTTTAAATGTTCCTTAAATGCTTTAGTTAATTCATCTTCGGTGTAACCACAAATACTTGAATACCTCTCATCTATTGTTATGTCTATGAGATTGTTTAATCCTGAAAATATTGATACCTTGCTAAATTTACTTACACCTGTTAGAAAGACAAACTTGATATTTGCATCTTGTCCTTTTATCACTGAATAAAGATTCTTTAATCCCTCCCTCATCTCTTTTGCTATCTCTGGTTCGGTGATGTTGTCTAATATTGGTTTGTCATATTCGTCTATGAGAATTACTGCCCCTCGTCCATATTTCTTCTTTGAACCCTCTATGAGTTGTGAAAAACATGCAGGTATGAACTCATTGTCCCTACAAGTAATGTCAAGCCTCTCTTTATTCTTTATTAGTTGCTCTACAATCCATCTTTCTAATTGAACTCTATCTTTATATATTCCTTCTGCAAAGTTTATGTGGATAACTGGATATTTAACTGACCAATCCCATTTGTCGTAAATATAAAGACCTTTGAATAATTCTTTATTTCCTTCAAAGGCTTCTTTTAGTGTGTCAACAAAAAGAGATTTTCCAAATCTACGAGGGCGGGAGAGGAAGTAATAAACACCAGTATTTACAAGTTCATAGACAAATCTTGTTTTGTCCACATAGACATATCCTTCGGTGATTATCTTTTTGAGATTGCTAATGCCAATTGGGAGTTTCTTTTTCATGGCGGGTGTTATTTTAACATTATGTAATGATATAGGGGAAATTAATGTAAGTGCGGAAGAGCGAACGACAGGGATCAGTCGCCAGTGAATTAGTGAGTTAGAAAGTGCAGAAGTACGAAAGCATCGTCATTTCTGCAAAGGCAGGAATCCAGAAATAACAGTGCGGAAGTGGAATTCCCCCTTAAGAAAGGGGGTAAGGGGGTTGTAATTCCCCCCCATTTGTAAGGTGGGAGTAGAGTTGGCTGATTTTTAACAGTCATTTAGAGTAGGGTTCAAAATATTGAACCCCTACATATCTACTCAACACTATTTACCATGCGTAAGTGATGTATAATTCTTTCAGCAAGTTCATTAGGCTTGAACTTGGCGACAAAATCATTAGCACCTACCAAATTAGCCTTCATTTTGTTTGAGGGATTACTCATTGAACTATGCAACATAACTTTTAGGTTAGATAATAAATTGTTCTCTCTTATCTTTCTGACAAAAGTAAATCCATCCATCTCTGGCATCTCTATGTCGCAAATGATTAGATTTATTGTCTTTACCAACTCCTCACCTGCCCTTGCCCTTTGCTTTAAATTCTCAATGGCATCAACAGCAGAGTCAAAGATTGTAAAGGTTACCCCTAATTTTTCAAGGACTGATTGTACTAATTGCCTTGCAGTCTTTGAGTCATCAATCAGTAAGATGTGATATTGACTCATATCATCTTTAAGATTTGAAAACTCATCTGAAAGGATTTCATCAACGCCAATAACCTCAGAGAGTATCTTTTCTATATCAAGTATCTGTATGGTATCTCCGTTATCATTATAGGCAATCGCTGTAAGATAAGCTGATTTTGTCAACATACCAGAAGGGCTCTTTATCTCATCCCAGCTTCTATTGATAAGTGAGTCTGGATTAATAATGAGAAAGCCATTGATAGTGTTGTTGTAATCACATATTACGATATAGCATATCATCTTGGCATAATCAACCTTTGGCAATCCTAATACAAAACCAAGGTCTATAACAGTTACAGGATTTCCCCTAAAATCAATAGCCCCACAAATTGCTGGATTGGCAAGGGGAAGCTTTGTCATTGCCTTTGGACACTCGAGAATTTCAATTATTTTAAATACATTTATCCCGTAGAGCTGTCTGTCATATAAATAAAATATCAGCATCTCCATCTTATTTGATAGAGCAAGACTTGTCCTTTTTTCAACTTCTTCCATTGCTCCGACAGAATTCATGATCAAGCCTCCTGTTTTAACCCATTAAAGAGCCCTTTTGCTCCTCATAAACCTTCTTTATCTTTTCAATAAGGTCAGTTATTGTTTCCTCATTATAACCGATGTATTCTAAACCAATATCTGATAGGGCAACCTCTCTCTGAAAACCAGTTCCAATATGCAGGGATATTGAATCTGCTATCTTTGTCAATTGGCAGGCAACTTCATAGCTTGGGTCATCTAAGAAAGGAAATTTATCAGTATGATGGTATTCAATTACTACCTCAAGGTTCTTAGGGAGTTTCCATTTCCTTGCAATAAGGCCACCTACATTGCAATGATTAAAACCAAGCAAATCATTCTCCACATCTAAAAAAGGCAATCCCTCACTATAAACCCTCTCAATAACCAGTGCATATTGCTCTGAAAGACTCATGTTTAAAACCATTTTGCCCAAATCATGCACTAATCCACATACAAGGGCTTCTTCAGGCTTCATCATCTTTGTTTGGGCAGCAATCTGTGATGCCGTAACAGAGACAGCAAGGCTATGCTCCCAAAGTTTTTGTTCGAAGATGCCAAACTTTCTTTGGACATCCCTCAAAGATGCAGCAACCACAAGGGATTTCATCGTGTTGAAACCAATCAATATCATTGCAGTTGAGAGGGAATCAATGCTCCGATTCTTGCCATAATAAGGTGAGTTTGCAATTCTCAACAGCCTTGCTGAAAAAGACTGGTCTTTTGCAATAGTATCTTCCAGTTCTTTCAAAGAAGCATTGTCATTGTTTACCAATTGTAATACCTTCATAGCAATAGGAGGCAAACTTGGAATATCAATAGTCTCAAGTATAATCTTCTCTAAGGCTTCTTGTCTCATTCTCTTAAATCCTTCCTATTCAATTATTTTATCAAGTAAATTGAAAATATCTTTCATCACAGATGTAATCTCATTCATACATAAACGAGCCTTCTCTCTGTCTCCACTACTTGCTGATTCAACTAAATTTTTACCAATTTGATGAAATTCAGTATGTAAGGGCTCAATCGATTTAAATACTGCAAGATTTCCGTAAAGTTCTTGTCCAACTCCATAATACCATCTTCCCATCCTTGAATTTTTTGAATCCATTTCTTCTGCCTTGAGTCCTTCACCTTTTAAATCTATAATCTGAATGACCCTATTAAGCCACAAAATATAGTCTGCCTTTATAACACCAATCTGAATCTTTTTGTCATTAAAACTATTAAGTGTTTTTAAAAAAGCCTTTGCATTGCTTGTAAAATCAATAAATGATGATGCCATCTTTTTGACATCCTTTGAACTATCTTTGGAACTACTTGCAAGTCCATTAAGATTCTTTGCAATCTCTGAAGCAGTTGCAGTTTGTTCTTCTGAAGATGAGACAATCTGCTGAACCATCTCGGTAACATTTTGAAAACTACTAAATATTTCCTCAAAGGATTCATTCAAGGTCTTGACTAATTTATTTGCATCTTCAGACTTGTCAACTACTTGGGACATTATGGTCGTTGTCTCTGATGTGCTATGATTAATTGAATTGAGAATGTTATTTATCTCTACAGTAGCATTTGTAGTCCTGTAAGCAAGTTTCCTAACCTCATCTGCCACAACTGCAAAGCCCCTCCCCTGCTCCCCTGCCCTTGCCGCCTCTATGGCTGCATTTAAGGCAAGTAGATTGGTCTGGTCTGCAATGTCTTTAATTAATACGACTATGTCGTTTATTTTTTTTGAATATTCTGTGAGTTCCAACACTTTAGCTGAGGCATTACCTATCTGATTATTGACCTCTTCAATTGAATAGGTGGTTTTTATAAGCATATCCCTGCCTTCAAGTGAGGCATTCTTTGCCTTCTCTGATGACTCGGCAAGTATATTAATATTTTTTGAAATATCAAGAGCCGTTGCAGACATCTGTTCTGTAGCAGTGGCAGCAGAGGTGGTCATCTCTAAATCCTTGTCTATCCTATGGCAGACCTCCTGTCCTGCAAAAGACATGCTT
>DUZI01000027.1 GCA_013349595.1 Nitrospirota bacterium | reverse complement strand
GTAAAAAAAAGTTTGTAGGGCTTTGTTATAAGGCATTGTTTTAAATGTATAAATCAAAATTATAAATAAAATTTGTCGATTATAAAAATCCTGAAACAGCCCTTCCTAAGCGCTATTTTAAGGCCAACCCTTCCTACTTGATTTTGTTAAGTTCTCAGTTCTATCGCTGATTTTGGTTTATCAATAAGAGTATATTATTTTGCTACTGCCTTGTATTATAATACTCTCTGTTTTTACCCTAAATGTTGGAGGTATCGTGATGTTTATATTCAATAACTTTGTAAATGCTATTGCCTCGGTCATAGATATTATCCTTGAGTTGTATAAATGGATTATCATAATTTCAGCGATCATAAGTTGGGTAAATCCTGACCCCTATAATCCTATTGTTAGGTTTTTATACTCAGTAACAGAACCTGTTTTAAAACCCATTAGAAAAGCCATTGGATATAGACTTGGACCAATTGATATATCACCTATAATCGTCATATTGGTGATTATTTTTTTACAAAGTTTCCTTGTTGCATCCCTTAGAGGCATAGGGATGCGCATGTATTAATGAGAAGGAGGAGGTATTATTAGATGAAGGTAACGCCACTTGATATTCAACAAAAGCAATTTTCAACAAAGTTTAGAGGCTTTGATGTAGAGGAGGTTTATGCCTTTTTAGAGACCGTTAGAGAAGCGCTGGAAGAATTGTTAAAAGAAAATGCCTCTCTCAAGGACAAACTCAAGATGACAGAAGATCAGTTAAATGAATATAAAAAAATGGATGCAACTATGCGTGAGACCTTAATAACTATGCAAAGGATGGTTGAGGAATATGAGACCAATGCCAAAAAACAGGCTGAGATTATCATAAAAGATGCAGA
Organism: Nitrospirota bacterium; assembly: GCA_013349595.1. Classification (GTDB taxonomy): domain Bacteria; phylum Nitrospirota; class Thermodesulfovibrionia; order Thermodesulfovibrionales; family Dissulfurispiraceae; genus DUZI01. The sequence continues at coordinate 10,674 of DUZI01000027.1, read as the reverse complement.
GATAAAGGCAGACAAGATTGTCAAAGAAGCTCAAGAAAAGATGATAAAGATTCATGAAGACATTACTGATTTGAAGGGTATTAGAAGACATTTTAAGGAAGAATTAAGAAGGCTTATTGAAAATCACGCTCGTATGCTTGAATTTGACAAAGAAAGAGAGAGTGACGGTATTGGCGAGGTTTAACCTCTTAAAGGGTTTTGAGGACATATATCCACCTGAAGTTTTTATATGGCAATGGATTGAAACAAAGGCAAAGGAACACTTCAACCTTTATAACTACGAAGAGATAAAACTCCCTATCGTTGAATCAACAGATTTATTTACAAGAGGTATTGGTGAAGGGACTGATATTGTTGAAAAGGAGATGTATTCTTTTCAGGATAAGTCTGGCAGGTTATTGACACTTCGCCCTGAAGGCACTGCATCTATGGTTAGATGTTATGTAGAAAACAATCTATTTAACAGACCGTCACCACAGAAGTTTTTTTACTATGGTCCTATGTTCCGCTATGAAAGACCTCAAAAAGGAAGACAGAGACAATTCTATCAGATAGGGGCTGAAGCCCTTGGTATTGATAATCCTGCTATAGAAGCAGAGATGCTCCTTATGTTGTCAAGGTTGTTAAAAACTCTTGGTCTTAATAGTCTAAACATTGAGATAAACTCTATTGGGTGTGATGATTGCAGACCTCAATATAAAAAAGAGTTGAGGAGTTTTTTTGAAGATAAAAAGAGCCATCTTTGTGTTGATTGTAATAGAAGATATGAGAGCAATCCATTACGAATACTTGATTGCAAGGTTACAAACTGCATAGAGTCAAGGCAAGGGGTGCCTGTATTAGCTCAGTTTTTATGCCCTAACTGTAGTAGACATTATTCCGCATTGAAAGGCTTTCTTGATGAATTTCAGTTAAGATATGTTCAGAATGATAATCTTGTCAGGGGGCTTGACTATTACACAAGAACGACCTTTGAGATTACCACAGAGGCTTTAGGTGCTCAAAAGGCTGTTTGTGCTGGTGGTAGATATGACAGACTTGTTGAGCAATTTGGCGGTCCATCAACACCTGCGGTGGGCTTTGCCATTGGTGTTGAGAGAATTGTGGCACTTTTAAAGGACAATTACAAAGAAGCACAGAGGGAGTCTGTCTTTATTGCAATAATAGATGAAAAGGCAGAAAAAAAGGCTCACAAAATTGCAGAAGATTTAAGGGATAAGGGAATTGTAGTATCAGTAAACTTTGGTAAAGGCTCTTTAAAAAATCAATTAAGAAAGGCAGACCGCCTTAATAGCAGTCATGTAATAATTTTAGGCGAGGAGGAACTTTCAAGGGATAAATTAAGCTGGAAAAACCTAAGGAATCATACTCAAGGTGAAGGAAAAATAGATGAATTTTTAACAAATATAGAGGTGAAGGCATAATGAAAAAAGACTCTGTAAAGGTAGGTATAATTGGTTTTGGTACTGTTGGTTCAGGCACAGCAAGGATTCTACTTGAAAAGGGTGGGTTATTAAAAGAACGGACAGGTCTTAATATTGTTTTACATAAGATAGCAGATTTAGACATAACAAGAGATAGGGGGTTTAAAGTCCCTGATGGGATACTTACAACAAATGTATCAGATATCATTGAAAATGATGATATTGACATAGTCGTTGAATTGATTGGAGGTATTAATCCTGCAAAGGGTTTTATCCTCAAGGCGTTACAGAGAAGAAAGCATGTTGTAACTGCCAATAAGGCACTACTTGCTACAGAAGGAAATGAACTATTTCAATCTGCCAGTGATAACAAGGTTGACATAGGTTTTGAGGCATCAGTGGCTGGAGGTATCCCTATAATAAAGGCATTAAGAGAAGGGCTAATTGCAAATTCGATTACCGCTATCTATGGCATTATTAACGGCACATGCAATTACATACTCACCAAAATGACCGATGAAAAGGCAGAGTTTGCAGATGTGCTTAAAGAGGCTCAAAGACTTGGTTATGCAGAGGCAGACCCAACCTTTGACATAGAAGGCATTGATACTGCTCATAAACTCACCATCTTATCTTCACTTGCCTATGGTATTCCCCTTTCTTTTAATGAACTCTACAAAGAGGGGATTACAAAGATTACTTCACAGGATATAGAATTTGCATCAGAGTTTGGATATAAGATAAAACTCCTTGCTATTACAAAGCTGTCAGAAGGCGAGATTGAGATGAGGGTGCATCCCACCATGATACCTAATAACTATTTAATATCAAAGGTTGATGGGGTTTTCAATGCGGTTTATATTGAAGGCGATTCAGTAGGTGCAACTATGTATTACGGAAAGGGTGCAGGTGATATGCCTACAGGCAGTGCGGTAGTGGCAGATATAGTAGATATTTCAAAAATGCTCGTTCATGGAAAGGTCAGCGAGTATAAAGGCAATCAGACAGAAAGACAACCATATAAAATCAAAAAAATAGAAGACATAGAGAGCATGTATTATTTCAGATTCTCTGCAATGGATAAACCTGGGGTGCTTTCAAAGATTTCTGGCATACTGGGTAATTATAATATAAGTATTGCTTCAGTCATTCAAAAGGGTAGGAGAATTGGAGGTTCTGTGCCACTTGTTATCCTTACCCATACTGCAAAGGAGAGGGATGTATTAAACGCCCTCAGAGAGATTGATGAATTACCAGTAGTATCTGAAAAGACCATGTTTATAAGGGTAGAGGGCAAGGGAGAGTAGTTAGGTAATCTATACTCTTTAAAATCAGCTTTTTTTAAACTCAAAAGAGTAAACAGGAAATTCACAGCAGATTGGAGGTCATTATATGTCAAAGGTATTTTTTGCATCCGCAAGGGTTAAGAAATGGAAATATAGCGATAGTATGCCCGGCAAACTGGAGGGCTTATTAAAACAAACTGATTTAAAAAGATATTTTGAACCAAAGGAATGGGTAGCAGTTAAAACACATTTTGGTTCTGAAGGAGCCCATAGGATAGTAAGACCTGTCTTTATAAGGAAGGTAGTTGATGCAGTAAAGGCTGTTGGGGCAAAGCCCTTTGTTACTGATACGGTGAGGATAAAGGGGCTTGATTATCTGGAGGTAGCCAACAGCAATGGCATTAATCATCTCTCCGTTGGCGCCCCTGTAGTCCTTGCAGATGGTTTATATGGCAATGACAATATTATGGTAAAGGCTGGAGAAATACTTGGAGAGATAGCAATTGCCTCTGTAATATACGATGTCCCTGCCATGGTCGTTTGTAGTCATGTAAAAGGACACATACAGGCAGGATATGCTGGTGCTATAAAGAACCTTGCTATGGGGGCTGTTAGTGGTGCGCATAGACATTGTGGTTGGAAGTGTGGTAGAGGTGCTATGCACACAATTGGAGAAGGCAAGCTTATATGGGATGAGAGCAAATGTGTATTATGCTTACAATGTCAAGAGATATGCCCTTTAGAAGGGATTAACTTTAAAGATGATAAGTTTAGCTATGATGATGATTTGTGTTGGCGTTGTGGTAGATGCACAAGGGTATGTCCTGAAGAGGCAGTAAAGATGCCTGGAGGAGATGACGAGATGTTTATGAAATCACTATCTGAAGCAGCCAAAGCGGTTTTGAGTACCTTCAAAAATCGCAAGGTATTATATGTAAATTTTCTAACAGAGATTCAACCTGAATGCGACTGTATGCCTGCTGCAGAGGTGCCTGTTATTCAGGATATTGGCATATTAGTATCCGATGATTTAGTTGCCATTGAAAAGGCATCAGTTGATTTACTTTTAAAAGAAAAACCCCTTCCTTCTTCCCTGGCAGAAGATGAAAATATACAGAATGGTGATGACATTCTATCAAGTCTTCACAAAAAGGATTATTATATTCAAATCACATCGGCAGAAGCACTTGGCTTGGGGAGTCAAGAATATGAGCTAGTACTATTTCAAGAGTAATGCCCTTATCTCCCAAAATCAGCGATAGAACTAAAAGGCTTAGTAAAATCAGCAAGTAAGATAGGAAGGGCTGGTGAGGGATTTTTATACGACACCTTATAAAAAAAAGTTCCTAAGGGGGCTTTGTCATAAGGCATTGTTTTAAATGTATAAATCAAAATTATAAATAAAATTTGTCGATTATAAAAATCCTTAAACAGCCCTTCCTAAGCGCTATTTTAAGGTTATCTAATAAATAACTTTTTAATAAGAAATGACCTTACCGTCATAAGTAATCAGGTGAATTATAATTTCTTTATGTTTGCATTTATCCCTGAATATCTTTGCTACATGCCTTAACAGTATTTCAAAAACTCCACTACTTTGTTCTACTGGAAGGCTAATAATCTTCTCAAAGAGTTCCCTAAGTGTATTATATTTATATTGGCACAGGACAGCAAAAGGGGATTTAAAAGTCTTCTCATGAATCCAAAGATGATTAAAGAGCTCAAGTGTCCTTTGAATATCAATAACACCAAATCTTACATGGGTATTATGATTGCCCATTGCAATCTTTATCATCTTTGCCCACTGAGCACATAGGTGTATTGTCTTAAAATTATGTCTTTGAGCCTCATTAAAGGCAAAATCAATGTAATCACCCATCATTACATAACACTCCTCAGGAAGGTGATATTTTGTCATATGAGCCTTTTCAGAAGTTCTACCAGAAGATAATACTATTTCATCTCTGTTTAGTGCCTTTGCCACATTCATTGATGATTTGATTGTCGCTGTCCAAGCATCAACAGATAAGGGTCTTACAATGCCTGTAGTGCCAAGCACTGAGAGTCCACCTACTATACCAAGCCTGTAATTAAGTGTCTTTCTTGAAAGTTCCTCTCCCCTTGTGATGGAGATTGTTACCTCTACAGATTGATTATCTTTTAGTGCGTAGTGTATTGGGACTTCACTGATTGCCTCTTTAATCATTTGACGGGGAACAGGATTTATAGCAGGTTCTCCAACCTTTACTGCAAGACCTGGTTTAGTAACTATACCAACGCCTTCACCACCCTTTATGATAATGTATTCTTTCGCTTGAATAAACCTTACCTTTGCACAAATCTCTGCACCATTTGTTACATCGGGGTCATCACCTGCATCTTTTATTACCGAACAGAAGGCTTCATCATCTTTGATGATTGTCCTATGAATTTTAAATGTATGACGAGAGCCATCAGGAAATGGTATTTCTACAAAATCAAGGGGAGTTCTTTTAATCAAAGCCTCAAGTGCTGATTTTGCTGATGAGGCAGAGCAGGCACCTGTTGTAAAACCTGATTTTAGTCTTTCACTCTTCAATGCCTTTACGAGCCTTGATACCCTTTTGGAAATAATGTTTTATCTCTTTCATCTCTGTTACAAGGTCTGCCTTGTCAATAATCTTACTGTGGGCATATCTTCCGGTTAATACAAGTTCAGTGTTTGGGTGTTTATTATCAATCACAGCAAGCAGTTCATCTAATGGGAAAAGATTGTAGTGCAAGGCAACATTTGCTTCATCTAAGATGATTAAATCATATTCACCCTTAGAGGCTTCTTCCTTTATATCCCTTATTCCTTTTAATGCTATCTCTTTGTCTAGAGGGCTTGGATTATTTCCATAGATAAAACCAAAACCATATTGTCTAACCTCAATTTGAGGGCTTAGTTTTTTTAGTGCCATATGTTCGCTTGATAGTTTGTTTTTTATGAATTGAACAAATAAGACCTTATAACCAGCGCCAATAGCCCTAATAGCAAGACCTATTGAGGCAGTAGTTTTGCCTTTACCATCTCCTGTATAGACATGAATACAGCCCTTCTTATCCATCTATTTTTCTCATAATCATATCCATAATTTGTCTCCTTGCCTCACCTATCGTCAGGGGTATTTTTTCAATGGGTAATTTGTCTTTGTGCTTTAACTCATAAAGGAGTTCTCCTATTTGGGGCATACGGAGTTTGACTTCTTCCATATGTGTAGGTGCTGTGAATATCTCTTCAGATGTTCCCTCTTTGATAATAGCCCCATCACTCAAGACAAACAACTTATTTATAAAAACAGGCACTAAATCAACTGAATGGGTAGCCATTACTATGGTAACTCTTTGTTCCCTATTGAGCTTTGTAAGCAAATTCATCATCTTATATTCCCCTACAGGGTCAAGTCCTGCAGTTGGCTCATCAAGCAGAAGAATGCTCTGCCCCATAGAGAGGAGACCGGCAATACAAACTCGTTTTTTTTGACCAAAGCTGAGGCTATTAATAGTTCTTTCAGCCATATCAGCCATCTCTATTTCCTCTAAGGCTCTGTAAACTCTTTTAGCTACCTCTGATGCATCGAATCCCATGTTGATTGGACCAAAGGCAACATCCTCAAAGACTGTAGAGGCAAAAAGTTGGTCGTCGGGATTTTGAAACACAAGACCTATCTTGCTGTAAATCTCCCTTGCAGAGAGGCTCCTGATGTCCTTGTCATCAAGATTTATGTTGCCCTTAAAACTCTTGATAATGCCATCAAGACATTTAAGGAGTGTTGTTTTACCAGAACCATTTGAGCCAAGCAGACCAATGAAATCTCCCTCATAGATGTCAAGGTTAATATTTCTCAAGGCTTCTATTCCATTAGGATATGTAAATGATACCTCTTTGGCTGTTAATCTCAAAGGGTGGTTAAATTTAAGTTTCATTTATAACTTGTATATGAAAACAACGATAATCATAAAGAAAAGCACAGCAAGGAATTCCCTGACCTGAAAGGCTTTGCTTGCCATCAATGGTATGGAGCCATCAAACCCTCTCTGCGACATGGCTGTCGTTGTGTTTTGACTGTGCTCAAAGGCCTTTAAGATGAGAGAGCCACTCAATATTGCAAGGGAATTAAGGGATTTTTTTATTGTTGAATAACCAAGTCTATTTTTTTGTGCATTAAAAATCACCTGTGCCTCCTCAAGAAGTATGAAAATATATTTGTACGAAAAAACAAGAACTTCTACAAAAACCTTTGGGACTTTAAACCATGTAAAGGCAGAAATTAATTCAGTAAAAGGCATTATGAAACCTAATAAGATTACTACCGATGTGGCTGAAATTATTCGCACAGAAAGCAAAAGACCTTCTAATAGGCCTTCCTTAAAGAGCGAAAAAGTTATGAAAGGCTGATTGATTATAATGATAGGTTCTTTGCCATCCGTAAGGGCTTTTATAAAGATTAATACCATTACTATAAACAGAGGTTCACAATAGCGTATCAAGAGTATCTTTATTGGTATCTTGATGTATAAGGATATTGTAAGGGTTAGGGCAAAAATAATCAGGGGAAAAAAAAGCCCTTCATAGGTGATTATCATTAGAATTAGAAGGATGGCTAATAATAGCTTAAACCTACCGTCAAGTCCTGTTAAAAAGTGTTTTCTCTTAAAGTATTCAGAAATATATTCCATAATCTATTCAAAGCCTTTTTTGCTCAAGGATTATACGCCAATAATACCCCATAGCAAATCCACCTAAAAGTCCTGCTAGAAGAAATAAGAATAATAACAAATCTCCTTGTTCGGTATTTATAATCGGTTCAGATGGTTCTCGCCCGTGTTCTTTTGCAATCTTTTCAATTATGACCTCATCAACACCCTTCCATTTTTCATCAGCCTTTTCATTTGCAAACACAAAGGAGTTCAAAAGGGCAATGATCAATGTAAAAATTAAAAATAATTTTACCATTTATGCCTCCTTTTCTTTGAGGATATTCAACTTAATGAGCAAATCAGGTCTCTTTTTGTATAACATTGATACAACTCCTGCAGTCATCAAACCCTCAATCAAGCTGAGTGGTAATTGGACAGGGATAAAGGCAAGTAATATCTTATTAAAGAGTTCTAAAAATGTGGTGTTACCCATAAGACCTGCAGATAATTCAATGATAGTTGTAAGATATGTTGCCCAATCAGCAAAGACACCTGCCAAGAAACCTGAAACTACAAGTGGCAAGTTAAGCCTTCTTGCTGTTATAAATACGAAATATCCAATAAAAGAGCCTGCCACACCCATTGAAAATACATTTGCGCCGAGTGTGCTAATACCACCATGAGCAAGAAATAATGATTGAATAATCAAGGCCGAAAGTGCAACTACTACACTTATTGCAGGACCTAAAATAATTGCTGATATGGCTGTGCCAGCGGGGTGTGAACAGCTTCCCGCAAAAGGAATGGGTATGGGCATACAGGAGATAATGAAAACTGTAGCTGTAATGAAGCCTATAAGCGGTTTGAATGATAAATCTTGAGAGGTTTTCTTTTTTAACTCTCTTAAACCATAGATGAAAAAAGGTGCAGACAAAATAAACCAAAAAATTGACCATTTAAATGGCAATATCCCTTCAGCAATATGCATGGCAACTGATTCATTAGGAAATACAACAATTGTTAAAATTGCAATTAAAAATAATCTCATTTTACCTCCATTATTTATTAAAAAAATAAATTAACAACAGGAGAATCATTAAATCATTGAATAAAAGAACAGTAGAGCATTAGTAAAAGGATAATATACCATCTAATCAGCAGTCCAACTGTATCCATTATACCAATGCCTTATTTGCTCGATTTCTTTGTGTGTTCTTTAAATTCTCTCTGTAAATCTTCTTCAGTATATCCACAAATAGATGAATAATTAGCATCTACAGTTATAACCCTTAAATTATTTAACCCTGAAAATATTGATATCTTGATATTGATACCTTGCTAAATTTACTTAACCCAGTCAGAAAGACAAACTTGATATTCCCATCCAGCCCCTTTAACACTGAGTAAAAGTTCTTAAGCTCCTCACTCATCTATATTGCTATCTCTGGTTCTGTTATATTGTCAAGAAATTGGTTTGTCGCCCCAAAATAGCGATAGGAAGGGCTGTTTAAGGCTTTTATAATCGACAAATTTTATTTAATTTTCTTTATTCATTATAATGCAATGCCTTATGACAAATTTAAAGAACTATTTCAACCAAAGAGAACAAGGTCGGGGTAGATTAAAAAGTTCTATTATCAAAGACCCTTTTTGTCTTTTTCTCTGCACATGGCAAACTTCCATAGTCAACAACTTCTATTTGACATGACACCATTGAATTACTAACTCTTTCTGCCCCACAAATTACCTTTTTTAGTGCAATCTTTTCTTTTAGTCCCCTTTTGTGAATCTCTTCAGCAAGTAACAGTGCCATTGAGCCAGTTGCACAAAGAACGGTGCTTTGCAAATCAACCAAAAAAGTGCATTGCAAATCATTATTGCCAGGTCTTACGGGGATTGTCATAGCTCCAAATCTCTCACAACCTAATTGAAATCCTGCCCCTACAGTCCATAGCCCGTAGCCAACGGCTATTTGTACCCTATCATCCCTTGAAAGCCCTGCTAACTCATAACATCTGCAAAACATATAAACCCAATCATCAATATCCTTTTGGGTATAACTCAAAACCTTTCTTTTGCCTGTGGTCCCTGAGGAAGAATGTATCCTTACTATATCTTTAAAATATCTTTAAAATATCTTTAAAATATCTTTAAAATCTACTGACCTAAGTGCAAAGGGGTATCCTTCTCTCAAATCCTCTGCATCGATAAAAGGGAGTTTTGTAATATCATCAAAGGATTTTATATCTGATGGAATCATGCCTGCCTTGTCCATCTTTTCTCTGTAAAAAGGCGAATTGATATATATATGTTTTACTGTCCAGATGAGCTCTTCTGTTTGAATTTTAGACAGCTCATCTATGGTTTTATATTTTGGTGGGAAAAGGGTCAACAACTTAAACATTCTCCTTTAAAGTTCCATATATGATTTTCTAAAGATGTTGATTGATTTCTCCAAAAGGTCTATTTTAGAAGCAAGGATATTAATCATGGCTCTTTCAATCTCATGCATGGTGCAAAATAAATTTACACCCATAGCCATTGCTCTTTTTGAAAAGATTGCACCAAGCATAGCTATATTAGCTGCCATTGGATTGTCTAAAGATCTTACAAAACCATCTGCATCAAAGCTAATAATTCTCCCCTCATATTGCTTCTTGCTGTTTACTATAATAAAACCATTTGGATGGAGAAAGTGTCTAAATTGAGCAAGGGTTTCATCTTTTAGAATAAAGATAATATCTGCATAACCAACGCTAATTAAGGGACTTGCAAAACCTCCAACCTTTACATGGGCAGTCACAATACCACCTCTTTGAGCCATACCATGTGTCTCTGATGATAGGATAAACAAATCAAGCAACAAGGCTGTCTCACCTAATAACCTGCTCATTAACACAATTCCCTGTCCACCTACACCACAAATGAGAATCTGCTGTTTCATTGTCCTTGCTTTACCTCCAACGTGATGGCCTTTTTAGGACAGGAATAAACACATACACCGCAGTTATTACACAGGTAATAATCAATACTTGTCCTTTGCCCATCCTGTATGAGGGCAGGGCACTCAAACTCCCTTATACAGTAACCACAACCATCACAATTATCATTTATCACGACCTTAAAGGGCTTTTTCTCTATTCTTTGATTTTTGTCTTTTAAACAAGGTGATTTGGAAATCACCACTGCCACTTCGGATTGAGCCTTTTTGCCTGCAGACTTAAGGATTGAAAGGAATTGGGTAAAATTATTAGGATCGGCTTTTTTACAATATTTTACACCACAGGCCTTGATAATCCTTT
>DUZI01000026.1 GCA_013349595.1 Nitrospirota bacterium | reverse complement strand
CGTAAATTGAATGTAATTGTTTATATTGTTTGACTGTTAATATCCTTAAAATAGCGCTTAGGAAGGGCTGTTTCAGGCTTTTTATAATCGACAGATTTTATTTAATTTTGCTTTATTCATTATAATGCAATGCCAATTACAGCCTCTGTGTTTATAAATGATGATGAAGAAGCTCTTCACTAGGATTTTGAATTATGACTTGAGAAACCCCATGGACCAATCCAACAATATCGCCATAATATTGGTGAAGATAATGCAGATGCACAAAATAATGGGTAGAGAGTTATTGGTAGCTATCACAAAATTAGATTTAGGTCCTTGGGAACATGGATAGATTGATGGAAAAAGTAAAAACTATTATCTTATCAGTGTAATGACTTGCCTAAAAGTATTTTTGATTAGTATAAAAAAGTCTCAACGATTGTGGGCACCTCGCCAATGAGGTCTCATATTTTGGTCTCTAAAGAGGAAATAATCAGACTCTCTCATCTTGCACTTTCGTGTAATAATAAACAATTCACCTTTTGGTGTGATTAGTTTTGAGCCTATAATCTCTATATTGTCTCCTGAGTTAAATGATAAATTATTTTTTGTTAAAAACCATTGTGGTGCAGTGACTAAATTATAGATCTTTCCATCTTTGTTAGATTTGACCTTCAGAATTACAGGACCTCGTTGGGGGACAGTAATTTCAACAATAATACCTTTTAATAAAATTTCAGTGTTTTCATCGTATTTTTCAGACAAATCCTCTTGAGCAAATGCAGTAGGACTAATGATGAGCATTAAAAGGATAATTATAATGTTAATGAGTTTTTTTGACATGATATTTAATATAAACAGGTCAGGGAGTTTTATCAACCCCTGACCACCTATTTGTATTAACTTATTATAGGATTAAAATTCTTTTTTGCTTTATTGTAACCTGCAGGTCCAAAACCGTCCATCATACAAGGACCCATTCCTCTGCCTTGCCTCATCCCATAACCTCTTGGCAAAAAGTCAGCTACACCTGATTCAACGGCTTTTTTATGAATCTGAAGTCTTACATCAACCATTTCTTTTTCTTTTTCAGCTATTGTCTTGTAATCAATAGGTTTTTTAGAATTAAGAACTGATAAATCTGTTCTTAATTGTAGCATCTTTTGTCTTAATTGTAATGTGTCAACTTTAAACTTATTAAGTTTTTCAATTTGTTCCTGTGTCAATGGATTACCTTGAGGATTTTGATACAAACTATTACCACTGTGATGTCCATATCCAGGACCAATTGCCCAAACACCTGTGCTTAAAACAAAAACCAACATGAGCGACAAAGTTACTACCATAGATCTTTTCATAATCTTATTCCTCCTTATTTATTTTTTTGTATTTAATCAACATTTGTGCCAATTAAATATATTGAAATAAATCAAAGTGATATGCTCTCAAGAAAGATAATTCTTTTTATAAAATGCAATCTTTGCACCTTTTCCATGTAATTATTGCATTTGAATAGGTTATAATTTTTTCTACCTTAGAAGGAAAAGTTTTTAAATTATAATTTGGAATATACTAATTAAGTATCTTTTTTAGCTATTTTTTTAATAACTTACTGACTAAAAAGTGTTTTTACAACTACCATAATATAAGGAGGTTTAAAACAATGAAAAGCGCAATTGTGAAATGGGTAGATGGTTTTCAATTTATAGGACAATCGGGAAGTGGCCACAGTATTGTAATTGACGGAGATAAATCGTCAGGTGGGGGCAGCGCTATGACTCCTATGGAATTGCTGATGATTGGTCTTGGTGGTTGTTCAGGAATGGATGTAATATCTGTGTTAAACAAGAAAAAACAAGAGGTCTTTGATTTCAAGGTGAATGTTTCAGGTAATCTTGCGAATGAGTACCCCAAAAGATATACTGACATGAATTTAGAATTTGTTGTTATTGGTAGAAATATTGATGAAAATGCAGTAAAGAAGGCTATCGATTTATCAATGGATAAATATTGTTCTGTAAAAGCTACACTTGAGGGTTCAGCAAAGATTACTTTTAACTATAAGATTGAAAATATCTAATGTTTTTTTGAATCTTTTTTGTTAATAAGACTCAAGGCAATGCTTACAATCTTTTCTGCTGCATCAGCTTTTCCAATAGATGAAGAGGCAAGTTCCATGGCATGGAGTTCCTCTTCATTATTTAATAATTTTCTGATTTCTTTGGCAAGCACTTCACCAGAGAGATTTTTTTCTTTTATAACCTTTGCTGCTCCTAATGCTTCCAAACGAAGGGCATTTTTTTCTTGATGATTAGATGCAGCATAGGGATAGGGTATTAATATGGATGCTTTTCCAGCCGCGGTAATCTCTGACAAAGTAGTAGCCCCTGCCCTACATATCAGAAGACTTGATACTTTGTAAGCCTCTGGTATTTTTTCGATAAATTTATAAACTAAGGCATGAAAACCTGTTTTTCTGTAATGTTCTTTTGCTTCTTCAAAGTCATTTTCTCCAGTCTGATGTATAAATTGTATGTATAATTTTAGGTCAAGCAAATAAGGCAAGGCTTCAAAGACTGCGGTATTGATGCTATGTGCGCCTTTACTTCCTCCAAAGATTAAGATTGTCTTTTTTTGCCTATCAAGTTGAAAGATTTCATAGGCACTTTCAAGTTCAGCAATCAAAATCTTGCTTCTGATAGGATTGCCTGTGTGATATACCTTGTTTATTGGGAAAAAAGAAGAACTCTCTTCATAGGTAATACAAATGATATCAACAAATTTGCCAAGTATTTTATTAGCAAGCCCTGGAATGCTATTTTGTTCAAGAATAATTGTAGGGATACCCTTCATAACAGCACTTAAAAGCATAGCGATAGATACATATCCACCAGAACCAATAACAATCTTTGGGCGAAAGATATTGAGGATTTTAAGAGTCTTTTGAAAGGCTATTAGTAGTTTGTAAATTGATTTTATCTTTGCAAAAAGAGACTTTCCAACAAAACCAGTAACATTCAATAGCTCAATCTGAAAACCCTCTTGTGGAACAATCTTTTTTTCAATCCCGTATTCTGAACCAACAAAAAGGATGTCTTGTTTTTTTATTTTTTTTAAAATTACAGTTTGAAGTAATTGCTCTGCAAGGGCAATTGCTGGATAAAGATGGCCACCTGTACCACCACCAGAAATAATAACTCTCATTTCAGTTAAAAAAGGGTATTGTTGTTTCTGTTAAAGGTGTAAACAGTCTTAAATCTGTTATTCCTTATATGTGATACTCTATCACTTTCTATTGGTTTTTGTGGCGTTGAAATTGTGGAATTTGAAAAGGGATTGTATATCCTACTGTCTTGTCTCATTCGTTTGTTATTTTGTCTTGAGATGTTTAAAAGTATCCCCCCAGCAATCATATTTACAAGTAGTGAGGAACCACCATAACTTATAAAAGGAAGAGGCAATCCTTTTGTAGGAACCATACCTGTTACTACCGCAAAATTTATTAGGGCTTGAAAGGCAAACATGAAAGTTATACCATAGGCAAGATAGGACGAGAATGAATCATTTGTTTTTTTAGCGATCAAAATACCCTTAATAAAAAGCAGAGAAAAAAGTGTAACTACAAAACATGCCCCTATAAAACCCATCTCTTCACCGATAAGGGAAAAAATAAAATCTGTGTGTATTTCGGGCAGATAAGAAAGCTTTTGTCTTCCCTCTCCAAGTCCAACTCCAATTATACCACCACTTCCTAAGGCAATAAATGACTGGACTAATTGAAAGCCGCTGCCAAGAGGGTCATCCCAAGGATTTAAAAAGGTTGTAATTCTTTTTAAACGATAAGGTTCAAATGCAAGTTTTGCGATTATAGGTAAAGATGCAACGGCTATTAGTGCTAAATATTTTAATTTTGTCCCACCAATGAACAACATTGTAAGTGTCAGAATACCAAGGCTCATTACTGCACCAAAGTCGGGTTGTTTTATGAATATAACTTGAAAGATTGCCATGATTGTAAGTGGTATGACAAAGGAGATAAACTTATCTGTTTTGAAGTAATTTGTGCTCATATACCAAGCCATAAATAAGACCATAGAGAGTTTGACTATCTCTGAAGGTTGAAATACAGAGGGCCAAGCCTTTATCCATCTCCTTGCACCTCCTGCACTTACTCCAAGTGATGTAAACACCAGTATTAGACAAATTAATGATAAGACCAACAATGGGAAAGTTAGTTTTTTCAAATGTTCAATCTGTATCTTATAAGCTAAAAACATTACAAAAATACCAATCAATACTGTTATGAGTTGTTTTTTTAAAAAAACAAAAGGACTTGCAGGCTTGCCTTTCAAACTTCCCTTTTCAATAATATCTGGTGATATAACAGATGTGGAACTATAGACAGAAACAAGACCAACTACAATAAGCATGAAAATAATCAAGAGAAGCAATTTATCAGCTTCAATCCTCATAGATTGTTTACTAACTCCTTGAATTGTCTTCCTCTATCTTCAAAGTCTTTAAACATATCAAAACTTGCACACCCTGGGGAGAGAAGGACAGTATCGCCCTTTGAGGAGAGGGCTTTAGCTTTATGAACTGCATTTTTTAGGGTATCTGCAAAATGAATCTCGCTAACACAATCAAGTGCCTCTGCAATCTTACCACTTGCCTCTCCAATGAGGATAACTGCCTTGACTCTATTTTTTACATAAGGTATTAGAGTTGTGAAATCGCTACCTTTGTCTCTTCCGCCAGCAATCAGGATAACTGGTGTTGAAAAACTCTCAAGTGATTTCATAACAGCCCCAATATTAGTACCTTTTGAATCATTAATATATTGCACTTCATCTATCTCTTTGACGAATTCAAGTCTATGCTCAAGTCCTTTAAAGGTCTTCAATACTTTTTCAATTGCCTTTCTTTTACAGCCCGAAAGGATTGCCATTAATGTTGAAGCCATTATGTTTTCTATATTGTGAACACCCTTTATCAAAAAATCTTTTTCTGTAATCTCGAGGTCATGGATTTGTCTATCAATCATAAGCTTCAAAGTTTTAAGTTTTTCAAAAGGTAGGTTGAACTTAATTACCCCATTTTCGATGAACGCCCCTTCAACAGGTTTTTTTCTGCTAAAGAAAAACAGATGAGGTCTGTTTTGATTTGGCAGCATTTCAATAATATTTTTTGTATATGGGTCATCTGCATTTAGAATCAAAAAATCCTCCATAGACTGCCTCTGGAAGATTCTACATTTTGCCTTGATATATTCATCCATGTCTTCATATCTATCAAGATGATCCGGTGTGATATTTAATATGGTTGAACCGTAAGGCTTAAATTCGTACATAGTCTCTAATTGAAAACTTGAAAGTTCTGTAACAATTAGGAAGTTATCTGGTTCATAATAGTTATGATTGCTTATAAAAATATTAAGTATCTCAGAAGATAGAGAGTTACCAATGTTACCAGCAATAATCGTATTAAAGTTAGAGGCTTTTAAGAATTCATAGAGCAAGGTGGTAGTAGTTGATTTGCCATTAGTACCAGTAACAGACAGAAAAATAAAGTCAACAAAAGACAAATTTTCTTTTAAATACTGAATAGCCTTAAAGGCTATCTCTATTTCTGATACAATCTTGATGTTTCTATTCTGAGCCTCCTTTAAAAAAGGTATCGTCAAAGGAATGCCAGGGCTTAGAACTATCAAGTCCAAATCATCAAGTAGAGATAATGGGTGTCCACCAAGGTGAAGTTCTGCATCTGACGGTATAATAGTAAGTAGTTCTCTTAATTCTTCTTTGTCTTTATGGTCAGATATAATTATCTTACAACCCATATAAGAAAGCAGGTTAGCCGCACCAATTCCACTTCTTGCCAAACCAAGAATTAATATTCTTTTATTTTTAAATTCATACATAAAAAAGCACCTTAAGATGCTTTTTGAAAAACACTATTTAAAGTTGAATAGTCTTTTGTATAGGTTTGTTTGATATTTTTAGTCTTTGTTTTTGATTTTTTGTTCTTTTTTGCTGTTTGTTTCGATAACTTCTTTTTTGATATTTCTTTTTTGGGATTATTTTTATAAGAAACTTTTTTATATGCAACAGGCAATATGTTGGAGTTTTCGTTGGTATTGGTGAAAAACACCATTGGCTCTGCCTTTCCATTAAGGACATCAAAACCACGATTGAGTAAGATGCTTGTATCTTTCCATAAATTGTCTCTCACTGTCTCTCCAAGCAATGAGACAACAATCATTGAATTCCCCTTTTGTCCTGCTGAGACAAAGCAATGACGAGCAGCCTTTGTATAACCAGTTTTGCCTCCGATAAGTCCGTCATCATGCCAAAGCAATTGATTTGTATTTTTGAGGAATATCTTTCTACCTTCATTTGAGGCAAGATTTTTTGCCCTTGTGTTCATAATTTCCATTATTTGAGGATAATTAAGGGATTCTTTCATAATCTTAGCAAGATCAAAGGCTGTAATATATTGCTCTCCACCAGGAAGTCCAGATGCATTGGCAAACTGGGTATTTTCCGCATCTATCTGTCTTGCCTTTTCATTCATCAATTCAACAAATTGCTCCTCTGTCCCTGCCACTGCCTCAGCAAGTGCAACGGCTGCACTGTTTACAGATCTCATTAAGGTCATATATAAAAGGTCTCTTACTGTGAAGTGTTCATTTGCCCTAATCTTTGGACTTACTGATGGAGTAGAGGAAGCATTTTCACTGACTTTAATCACCTTATCAAGTGGCAGCTTGTCAATGACAACCATAGCGGTAACTAATTTTGCCGTGCTTGCTGGTGGTTGTTTGTAATTAGGATTTTTTGCATAAAGAATTTTATCGTTGTTAAGTTCGATAGCCACTGCGGCACGCGCAGATATATTGTTATCTGCACTTGCTTGTGTTGTAAAATAAGCAATACCTAAACAAATTGATAAACATAAAAGCAAAAATCTTTTCGTCTTCACCCTTTTTTTCATTTTTTCTCACCTCAATTTTAATGTTGCAAGACTAAATAACGCAAGTATTATCCCTATAATCCAAAACCTAACAATTACTTTTGGCTCTGACCATCCCTTTAGTTCAAAGTGATGATGGATGGGTGCCATTTTAAAAATTCTCTTGCCAGTTAATTTAAAAGATGCAACCTGCAAGACCACTGATATTGTTTCTATTACAAATATACCACCTACTACTGCAAGCACAATCTCGTGTTTAGATACAACTGCTAATGCACCAAGTGCCCCACCTAAACCAAGCGAACCAACATCACCCATAAAAACTTGTGCTGGATAGGCGTTATACCAAAGAAATCCAAGTGATGCTCCAAGAAGGGCTCCGCAAAAGACAGATAATTCTCCAATTCCAGATATATAAATTACCTGTAAATATTTCGCAAATATTGCATGCCCTGATAAATATACAAGTGCACCATTAACAATAGCAGCAATAGCAACTAATCCAATTGCGAGTCCATCTATACCGTCTGTGAGATTAACTGCATTTGAAGAGCCAACTATAACAATTATGGAGAAGGGTATATAAAACATTCCAAGATCAATAAGCCATTTCTTAAAAAAGGGGATACTTAAAACTGAATTATAAGGGTCATTTGGATTTAGGTATAGAAAGATACTTAAGATAGAAGCGATTATTATTTGTGCAGAAAATTTATACCATCCTCTCAGTCCTTTTGGATTTTTTTTGACAGCCTTGAGATAGTCATCAATAAAACCAATAGCACCAAAACCTAATAGGGCAGACATTACAACCCATGTATAAATACTCTCAAAGTTACCCCACATTAACATTGATAAACTTATTGAAATAATAATTATTATGCCACCCATTGTAGGTGTGCCAGCCTTTTTTAAGTGGCTATGAGGTCCATCGTCTCTTATTAGTTGAGTCATACTTATCTTTTTGAGCCAAGATATAACTTTTGGTGCAATGATAAAGGTAATTACCATTGCAGACAAAGCAGCAAGGGCAGTCCTAAAAGTAATATATTTAAAAACATTAAAGGGCGTGAAATATATATAAAGACTGTATAAAAGTTCATAGAGCATTTTTAATTGCCTCTGTTACTTTTTCCATTTTCATACCCCTTGAACCTTTAACTAATATGATGTCCTGTGGTTTCGTTATCGTGGGTATGAAATTGGCAGTCTCAAGAGAGTTTTTAAAATAAAACTTCTGCCCCTTAAATTCATTGATTGCATATAACATCATCTCTCCTGTGCCAACTAAAATGTCAATTTCTTCATTGTTGACAAATCTTCCTAATTCTATATGTTTATTTAAAGTCTCATCTCCCATCTCAAACATATCTCCAAGCACTGCTATGGTTCTTCCATTTTTATTCGAAATCCTTTTGAGTTCTTTGATAGCCTCTTTCATTGACGAAGGATTTGCATTATAACAGTCATTAATGATTGTCCTATCTTTGATTTTTAAAAATTCATATCTCATAGGCATTCCATTGTAAGATTCAATACCCCTCTTTATTAAATCAAAGGGTAATCCCAAGAAAAGTCCTGCAGTAATTGCAGATAGACAGTTATAAATATTTACTAATCCGAAAAGTTTAGTCTTTAGTTCAATATGTTTCCCTTCATAATAGACATGAAATATATTACCTTCAGGAGATGTTTTTATATTTTTTGCTATAACATCAGCTGTATCATCATTAATAGAATAGGTTATTTTTTTATGATATTCACTTTTATTAAGTGCTTCCATCAAAAACTTATCATCTTTGTTAGCAATTACCACACTTGCAAATGATAATACCTCAAGTTCTGCATCCCTTACCCCTTCAATGCTCTTAAATCCTTCAAGGTGTTCAAAGCCGATATTTGTAATTATTGCATAGTCAGGTGGAGCAATCTCACAGAGTTGCTTAATATCTCCGGGTTTATTTGTCCCCATTTCAAGAACTAAACATTCAGTATCACTATCCATATATGTCAGTGAGCGAGGAAGTCCTATGTGATTATTGTTGTTACCTATTGTCTTCAAGGTTTTAAATCTCTGAGAAAGGACTGATGAGGTCAGTTCTTTTGTTGTGGTTTTTCCATTGCTTCCAATTACTGCAAAGACAGGACCTTTGAAATTCTGTCTCTTAAGGCTACCAATTTGGTAAAGGGCTTTTAAAGTATCATCTACCGTGATTAAAGTGCCTTTAAAATCTAAATCTGTAATAGGCACATTGTGTTGTGCATATAACACATTTTGATTAATAATTGCACCATCACCTATGTTAATAGCTTTATGAACGAAATCATGACCATCAAAATTGTCTCCTTTTAATGCTAAAAAAATCTCTCCTTTTTGAATAGTCCTCGAATCTGTTGATAGACATTTAAAATGCTTACTCATCAACTTAACTATTTTGCCTCCTGTAGCAGCTATAATTTCATTAACAGTTAGCATTTTGATGTGTTCTCTTAGAATCAAAAAATCCTGCCCAATCTGCAAAAGAGGGTCTTGTAATTGTCTTTTTGATAGCTTCTTCAAGGGTTTTTTTATCACTAAAGAGTTTCCTTTCTATACCAATCTCCTGATAATCTTCGTGTCCTTTGCCTGCTACAAGAACAATGTCTCCTGTTGATGCGAGTTCTACTGCAAGGCTGATTGCAACTTTTCTGTCAGGTATAACTATGTAATTATCATTTTTAATGCCACGTTCAATTTCACGAATAATTTCCTTAGGGTCTTCATTTCTTGGGTTATCAGATGTAACAATAACAAAATCGCTCAAACGAGAGGCAATCTCTCCCATCTTTGACCTTTTGCCTTTGTCTCGATTACCACCACAACCAAAAACTGTAATTATCTTGCCTGTATTTTTAGAATCCTCTTCAAAATGATAATGCCTCTTTTTTGCTTTCATGAGTTCCTCAGTTTCTTTTGCAACTCTGAAGGCATTAAGAAGTTGACGAGCTGTCAACAGAAGTCTTTCAAGTGCGTCCTCTGTATGGGCATAATCAACTACTGCAAGGAAATCCTGTCCTAAATCAACCTTTTCAAACCGTCCCTTTACAAGGGTTGTCATGGCAATACCCTCCTTTATTTTTTCAATTGAAATATTTAAAGCAATAGATGAAGCTATGGCTGCTAGAGTGTTATATACATTTATCATTCCGTTAAGCGGTGAGTTTATATCTATTAAAAAATTATTGTTTAGATATAATTTGTATGATATGCCTTTGTAGTCAATCTTTATATCTGATGCCTTAAGTTGTGCTTCCTTTGATATAATCCCAAAGGTAATAATATTTATATTTTTATCTCTTAATATTTCAACAAGCCTGATACCATAAGCATCGTCGATATTTATGACTGCAGTACCACCATCAACCAAAAGGGTAGTAAAAAGTCTTGATTTTGCTAAGAAGTATTCTTCCATATCTTTGTGAAAATCAAGATGGTCTCTTGTCAAATTTGTAAATATTGCAACTTTAAATTCAATATTATCTGCTCTTTTTTGTGACAAGGCATGTGAAGAGATCTCCGTTACAACATAATTACAGTTATTGTCAGACATTTGCCTCAAAAGAGACTGAAAGATAGGTGATTCAGGAGTTGTATGGGGTGAATCAAATATTTCTTGACCAATCATATATTGGATAGTTCCAATGAGTCCAGTCTTTTGAGGCAAACTCTCTATAATTGATTTAATAATGTATGAAGTAGTAGTTTTACCATTTGTCCCTGTGATTCCAATTACTATAAGTTCTTTGCTCGGATTATCAAAAAACCTTGCTGACATTTTTGCCATTGTAGAAAGACAATCTGAAACAATCACAAATGTTGCATTGTATTTTGAATGGAGCTCTTTTATCAAATCTTTTCTATCGTTACAAACTATCACTGATGCACCTTTACATATTGATTGCTCTATATAATCATGACCATCAGTTTTAGCCCCCTTTATGGCAACAAATAAACTATTTTTACTGACTAACCTTGAGTCAAAGGTAATGTTAGTTATTGGTTTATCTACCTCACCAATAATAGTGCAATCATAATCAATAATATCTTTAAGATATTTCTCAGTTTTATTCTCTTTTATCATTTAGCTACCACAACCAATTCTTTTTCATAGGCATCATCTCTTAGTATTTTTAAATATGATAATGATTCGTCAGCTATCTTTCTAAAAACAGGACCTGCGACAATACCTCCATAAATAGCTCCTTTAGGTTCGTGAACAACAACTATGAGCGTAAATAGAGGTTTTTCAGCAGGGACAAAACCGACAAAGGAACTTATATATTTTTCCTTTGAATACTTTTTTGTTATTGGATCTATTACCTGTGCTGTACCTGTTTTTCCTGCTACATGGTTTCCATCAATAGCAGCCTCTTTAGCAGTCCCACCTTCCTCTGTAACAGTCTTGAGTATATCTTTAAAGACCTCTGTGGTTTTCTCAGATATAATCATCTTTCTTTCAATATCTGTCTTTAGAACAAGCTGATTGTCTGGACTTCTAATTTCTTTAAGTATGTGTGGTCTCACAAGATATCCTCCATTTGCAATAACAGAATAAGCTCTTACTACTTGTAGCGGGGTTGCTCCAACCT
>DUZI01000025.1 GCA_013349595.1 Nitrospirota bacterium | reverse complement strand
GCCGAGATCCAGCGATAAGGATAAGTCTCTTTCGTTCAGGAGCTATGTTTTGACAGTTCTAATGCTCTTTTTGCTACAGCCGCAAGACTCAACTACCACCCCAAAAAGTCTTGCAACTTTTTGGGGACCCTGTTTTTTCGGGTTCAAACACTTGCGGCTGTTTAATGCTCCCAGTCGCAAAAAACTGTTAAGCACCCAATTCCTTTGTCTCAAACTGTCTGTATTCCTCAGCCTTTTGGAGAACATCCTTAAAGCCTTGCCAGTATTCCTTTGGACCTTTTAAGGGATAATCCTTTCGTAAGGGATAGCCTTGCCAATCCTCAGGCATGAGTACCCTCCTTAAATCATTATGTCCCCTAAAGACAATGCCAAACATATCAAAACATTCCCGCTCGTGCCAGCCTGCACCCTCCCATATAGATGTGACTGTATCTATCACGGCATCATCCTCTGGCACCTCTGCCCTGATTCGTAATGCCTGTCCGTTATCTATTGAAAACAACTGATAAACCACCTCAAAGCGATTATCCTTTTTGTCTTTATAATCAACACCACAGAGGTCCTGAAGATGGTCAAAATGAAAATTATCATGTAGAAAAACGAGGATGTCCCTAACCAAATCCTTTCTTACAACTACAGAGACCTGTCTTGCAAACTCTGATATCTCTTTTATCTCATCAGGGAATTTAGTTTTAATTGCATCTATTACTTCATTTAGTGAGCTACTCAAGTGCTCCCCTCTTCCAGTCGTATAAAAAACCTAAAAATATGAGCATCAAAAAGGCAATCATAGCCCAAAAGCCTATTATCCCAATCTGTCCAAAGGCAACCGCCCATGGATAAAGAAACACTGCTTCAACATCAAAGACCACAAAAAGCATTGCTATCACATAAAATCTTATGGAAAACCTCTCTCCTGGTTGTCCAACAGGTGGATTGCCTGATTCATAGGCTTCGAGTTTATCCTTATAAGGTCTCCTGAGCCTTAAAAACTCGCCTATAATCAATGCCCCAAGCCCGAAAAGGGTTGCTGCAATCCCTGTTATCAAGACGGGGAGATAATTTATTGGTATATATTCACCTGGATTCATTTCACTTGCCTGTGTTTATTGATTCTCTCTTACCCACTGGCAATCTCTTTATATCAATACCAGGGGGGCTCCAGAATTTATTAAAATAGCCCTTACCTTTAAAAGTCTTTACATGCTCATCCCAGTTCAGTAAGAGCCTTTCTTTGTCAAAATAATTGTCCTCTCTCTTGTAAGAGGAATATTCGTAATGCTCTGTAAGAACAATGGCATTCATTGGACAGACCTCAACACAATAACCGCAATATATGCATCTGTAAGCCTCAATCTCGTATTTGACCAACTCTCTTGGCGTCCCATCTCCACCATTGTATTTGATATATATACACTGGCTTGGACAGACCATTGCACATTTCATACAGGCAACACATCTTTCCTTACCAGTTTCAGATTCCCTTACCATAGCATGCCTTCCTCTAAAACCAGGTGACACAGGTCTCTTTTCATGGGGATATCTGATTGTGACAGGTTTTTTTAAAAAAACCTTTAATGTAAGTGCAAGCCCACTTA
Organism: Nitrospirota bacterium; assembly: GCA_013349595.1. Taxonomy (GTDB): domain Bacteria; phylum Nitrospirota; class Thermodesulfovibrionia; order Thermodesulfovibrionales; family Dissulfurispiraceae; genus DUZI01. Next base: position 9,994 of record DUZI01000025.1, on the reverse strand, counting down.
GTATCTCAAGAAATAGTGCCTTTTTAACAAGCTCTTTAAAGGTCATCGGTCACACTCTCCCATAACAATATCAATAGTTCCAATCACCGCAATGACATCAGCAATCATGTGTCCTTGACAGAGTCTTGGTATGACAGAGGCATGGACAAATGAGGGAGATCTAAGCCTCATCCTGTAGGGTTTACCTGTACCGTCACTAACAATATAAAATCCAAGCTCACCCTTTGGTGCCTCTACTGCAGAGTAAAGCTCACCCTTTGGGGTTAAGGTATATTCATTTGTAAAGGCAATATTAGCACTCCAAAGAGACATATTTCCCACTAATCTTTTATGCCCTTTTGGGTTCATATCTAAATCAGGTGCATCATCAGAGAGAATTTTGCCATCAGGCATCCTCTCAATACACTGCTTGATAATCCTTACAGACTGTCTTAATTCTTCCATCCTACAGCGATAACGGTCATACACATCGCCGTTTTTGCCAAGTGGGACATCAAATTCCACCTCATCATAGGCATCATAGGGAACCTTTTTACGAATATCATAATTAACACCAGAGCCTCGTAAGGTAGGTCCAGTTAATCCCCATCTTACAGCCTCTTTAGTAGAGATAACTCCAATACCTTTAGTCCTCTGCAACCAAATCCTGTTTTGGTCTAGGAGTGTCTCGTATTCATCTATCCTTGAGGGAAACTCATCAATGAACTTAATGGACTCTTTTATAAAATCATCATCTATATCGCTCCTAACTCCACCAATTCTTGGATAACTCACTGTTAGCCTTGCACCAATAACCATCTCAAACATGTTGAGTAACCACTCTCTCTCTCTGAAACAATACAAAAAGACCGTCATTGCACCTATATCAAGGGCATGTGTTGCAAGCCAGAGTAGATGACTGCTAATCCTCGTAAGTTCTGAAAGGAGTGTCCTGATATACTTTGCCCTCGGTGGTGGTTCAATACCCATAAGCCTTTCAACTGCAATGCAATATCCGATATTGTTAATCATGCTTGAGATATAGTCCAATCTGTCTGTCATTGGCATCACTGATGGATATGCCCTGTATTCGGAGAGTTTCTCAATACCTCTATGGAGATAACCAACATGAGGCGTGCATCTTTTGACTACCTCACCATCAAGCTCAAGCACAAGCCTTAAGACACCATGCGTTGCAGGGTGCTGGGGTCCCATATTTAGTGTCAATTCTTGAGTATGAAGGTCTTTTTCTATCTCCACCTGCTCCACTTAAATTCCTCTCTTTTAATCTTTTCTTGCAACTTCATAAGTCCTTCGAAAAATGCCTCAGGCCGTGGTGGACATCCTGGTATATAGACATCTACAGGTAAAAAAGTATCTACACCTTGAACGGTACTGTAGGTATTAAATATCCCTCCACTACAGGCACAACTTCCAACTGCTAAGACATATCTTGGTTCAGGCATCTGGTCATATACTTTTCTTATAACAGGTGCCATCTTGTAAGTAACAGTCCCAGCAATGATGATACAGTCTGACTGTCTTGGAGATGCCCTAAAGAGTATGCCAAATCTGTCAAAGTCATAATGGGCTGCGCCAGCAGACATCATCTCTATGGCACAACAGGCAAGCCCAAAGGTCATAGGCCATAGTGAGCCTGCCCTACCCCAATTTACAACTTTATCAATAGTGGTAATGAAGGCGTTTGTGCCTTTTATTTGTTTGAAGTCTTGCTGTCTTTCTGTGATTTCAGTCATTTTTAGAAATAAAGAATTAAGGAGGTTTTCAATCTAATAGCCAGTGCCAAACTCTGTAATCTCTTTTGCAAATCTCTCTCTCTTCATCCTTGATGCCTCCTCAGGCGATACAAATTTAAGCGCATGTGCAGTGCATTTAGTCACACAGGCAGGCTTAAGTCCTTTGTCAACCCTGTCTTTACAATAATCACACTTTATTACCTTGCCTGTTTCATGGTTCCATTGTGGAACACCCCATGGACATGCAGTAATACATGATTTACAACCCACACATAGGCTTTGTTCTACAAAGACAATTCCATCTTGTGGTCTTTTTTGCATCGCCCCTGTTGGACAAGCTGTTACACACCAAGGGGTTTCACAGTGAAAACATGGCATAAATACAAAGGCCATCTTTGGAATTTTGCCGACTAATTTAGGTCCTACCTGAATTATCCTTGAAATCCTTGGTCCAACTGGGACATTATTTTTGGTCTTACAATGCACCTCACAGGCATAGCAACCAATGCATCTGAAGTGGTCTTGATATATGTAATATTTACTCATTTTATCTCCTCCCTATGCCTTTTTTACCTTTACCATTGCCTCAAGATAGGCAACTCCACCACCAACAGGGTCAACAGTCTCAAGAATTCCCTTTTGGAATTTCGTATCCCTTAAACCCTTACCGAAAGAACGGGTCTTAAGTGGCACCTCACTACCAAAACCATGATACATAAACACTGCCTTTGGATGGATGTATGCTGTAGTATAAGCCTTTATAATTCCACTATACCCATCTGTGGAAACCTCTACCTTGTCACCATTTTTGATTCCAAGTTTTGAAGCCTCTTTTTCATTAATCCATAGGTGATTTTCAGGCATTATTTCATTGAGATATAAATTATTTTGTGTTTGTGCATGTGTGTGCATTGCTGCCCTGCCAAAGACAAGTCTAAAAGAGCCTTCTTCTGGGTTTTTTGGTGATTTGTATTCTGCAAGAGGCTTGCCTCCGACCTTTGTTATTTTTTCTGAGATAAACTCTATCTTGCCTGATGGTGTAGTAAATTTTATGGCATCACGAGGCATAAATATTGGGTCTTTAGACAACGACACAAAACCCTTTGCATCAAAGTCCTCTATCTTATAACCTGTTGGTTCAAGCTGATAATTCCATATTTCTTCAATATTCTTCCAAGGAAAATATTGCCCTGCTCCAAGTTTATGGGCAAGTAGTGTAAATATCTCCCATCCTTGTTTAGAATCATACCTCGGTTTCATTGCCTGTCTTCTCATAAAGAAATTCGGCTTTTGTCCCTTTTGGACACAAACTATATTAGACCTTTCAAGATATGTTGCCTCTGGTAATATTACATCACTATACCAACCAGTCTCACTGTAATTGACATCAATTGAGACGAGTAGATCAAGGTTATCAAGAACTTTTTTCTGTTCTTCAGGGTCGGGTAGAGATGCCATAGGATCATATCTATAAGCAAAAAGAGCTTTTATATTATAAGGTTGTCCTGTCTTAATTACTTTATAAAGATTTACCACATGCCCTGTTCCTAAGGATTTGCCAGGTAGTGTTGCATCAAATATCTTATCTTGAGGTTCTGGAATACCCTCTGAGAGTGAACGAAGTCCCTTTTTGCCAGCATCTTTTGCCCCTTTTGCTATTACGATTCCACCTTTTGTCTCAAAACTCCCGAGTAAGGCATTTAAGATGAATAGACCCCTACTTGCATAGAAGGAATCTATATACCTTGAAAGCATCCAACCACCATGGAATATGACCTTAGGTTTAGCTGATGCAGCCTCACGGGCAACATTAACTATCTCAAAGGCAGGTATTTCAGTCTCTTTTTCAGCCCATTCTGGGGTATAAGGGACTATAAAATTTTCAAGCTCTGAAAAATCATTAAAGTATCTGTTTACATATTCTATATCATAGAGCTTTTCCCTTATGATGACATTTATTATTGCAAGTATCATGGCATAATCAGTACCTGGCCTTATCATCAAAAACTTATTTGCCTTTGATGCAGTTACAGTAGCCCTGACATCAATATAGGTAATTTTACAACCTTTTTCCATTGCATCAAGGATATTGTTTACTTCTTTTACCTGAAGGGATTCAAATACATTTCTACCAAAGAGGACAATATATTTACAGTTTGCAAAATCATAACCAATATCACCCCTACTATAACCTATGAGACTCTGAAGTGCCATGTTTACATTCTTTGCACAAGTATCGTCATGGTCAAGATAGTTAGGTGAACCGATTGCCTTAACAAAACTCTTAGTTAAATCGGTAAATAGTCCACCCCTATCTGCAAGGGCGATTGCCTTTGCACCGTATTGAGATTTTATCGCATTTATTTTTTCGGCTATATAATCAAGCGCCTCATCCCAAGTAGCTTTCTTCCACTTACCTTCTCCCCTTTTGCCTTCTCTGATTAAAGGAGACTGTGGTCTTTCGTGATCATACTCAAGGGATAAACCTGCTGAACCCTTTGCACAGAGTGCCCCATCTATCCCTGCTACATATGGGTTACCTTCAATCCAAGTGACCATGCCGTTTTCGGTTGTAACCCTGATGGGACATCTTGTTGCGCACATACCACACATGCTATAAACAGACCTTGCATCTGTCATCATTACCTCCAAAGTTAAATATGTGGTTAATTGAAAGATAAAGAAGGGTCTGCATTATATATACGCAGACCCTGTTAGTTTATTTAATAAACACCTAATAAGTTAAGGGCAAGTAATAGTAAACCGACTACTGCTACCCTTTTTACTATTAATGGGCTTACCCTTTTGGCAATCTGAGGGGCTATGAATCCAGCAAGTATAGCGGCAGGAAACATTATAAGGAAGAAAAGCAAGTCAAAATTACCAAACTGATAGTGCCTCATTGTACCCATGAGAGTATTGAAAAATATAGCAAGTAGTGAACTGCCTACTACCACATACATAGGCAAGCCAAGACCTACAGTCATTAAAGGCACCATGAAAGGTCCTCCACCAAACCCAAACATAGATGAGGCAACTGCAATCAAGAATCCACCAATACAACCAAGTATTATATTAACTTTAAACTCTTGTCCCCAGAATTCAACTGTCATATACATTTTCAATATCCTCCTTTCTAGTTTTCTTTTTTGGCAACAGACTCTTTTGCCCTCTTCTGGAATTCTTTCAAAATAGCCTGCTCTCTCTTGTTCTTTTCGATATATCCTGGTGTTGTCTGCCAGAACATAAGTGCGGCAAGGATAATGAGTATCCAACCAAAGACAAACTTAAATTGTTCAAGAGTTATCATCTCTGTTAATTTAGGTCCAATAAAACCGCCTAGTAACATTGCAGCACCAATGGTGCATCCAAGTTTCCAATTAATAAACTTTATCCTTGAGTAATTTAAAATACCGCTACCTTGTGAGAAAAGCACTGTAGGCATAACTGTTCCTGCTACAACTGTATGAGGTAAGGGCCAGATCGATACAAGAAGAGGATTGATGATAAAACCACCACCAGCACCCATTAGCACACCAAATGTTGCTATACCAAGAACAAGTAGAAATGGCCACATAACATTTAGGCTTGTTCCTGCATTACTTAAATACATTGTTGGAAAACTAATATTGTTTTCAAATGTTATAGGCTTGGTCTTTACATTTTTATCAGATACTGCAACGATAAAATATTTACCAGGCGCAAGCCCTTCTCTAATCTTTATTGTTGCCTTATAACTACCATCAGGATTGACCTCAACATCTGGGCTTAATACTTTATCAATATTTCTAAATCTTGCCTTAGTCAATTGCATAGAGCGTCTTCTGTTTTCCTTTTCATCCATTTGAGTTAATAATTCACCTCTTGAACCAATGACACTACCCATCAAAGTGGCTTGATAACGGTCAATCTTAATTTTAGCAGGCACTGAGTAAGCCACATCAGCACCGGTGTCTTTTAATGCCTTAGATACACTCCACTTAGCACCTTCTTTTTTGTTTTGTTCGTAAGCTTCTTTTTTGTCTTTAGGGGTAAAGATTTTGTAATATGCAGGCATCTCTTCTGTTATATAAAATATATACGGTCTTTTGCCTGTTTCCTTATCGATCTCTGCATCAAATCTTGATGCCCTGACTTTTGGCTCTGCCCATACCTCTAAATACACAGGTTTACCTGCAGGAGCCATACCTTTTACATTTATACTTCCACCGTTATTAAGACTTGTTTTGTCGATTTCAATAGTTATTGACTGTGCTTCAGCTGGCTTTGCCTCTTCTGCCTTTTTCTCTTCAGGTTTAGCATCTTTTTTTGCATCCTGTTTAGCCTCTGACTTTACGGGCTCAGCCTTTGTTTCAGTAGGTTTCTGTGCAAAGGCACCATTTTGATACATCATAAAAATTGTTGCTGTAAGTGCAATTATTAAAGACAACCATGTCCGCTTCATAAATTTCCTCCTTAATCCTTTCTTTTTTTTTGTTTTTAAATTACTGGTTAATGAAAAAATTCTTGATTTTTAAGCGTCCTATTTATACCTCCTTTTCAAAATTTTATCTTCAAAATGAAGATTATCTGTATATTGAATGGATACTAAAAAAAGATTTAGCGCCCCCTTAATTTGAGGCGCTAAAAAGAAATGAGGGGGGTAAGTCATCGTGATCATAAATAAAAAAATAAAGTGAAATTTCATAAATATTTTATTCTTTTCAATTTGTATACTCAATTTGTATGCCAACTATTTGATAATTAACAAAGAAATATTCAAAAGTAATATTATCAGTGATTACAAAATTGTTTCTTGAATATTAAAAATTTGGGATTAGGCAAGAAAATGTTATAAATATGTCCCAAACGGGACAGACAATTGGTCTAAATAGAACAGATTACAAGACTAGTTTTAGTTGTTAAATTGCATATAGTTAACTACATTAAAATGATGAAAAGATTAGAATTCACCCTATTTAATAGTAGTAATGGAGTGTTAAGAGCAAAGCTTACTTAATCCTTGCACCAACAGACACTTCTCTTTCTGTAGTAAGAATTGCCAATCTTCCTTCACTATCTGAAGCAGCAAGCAACATACCCTGTGATTCAATACCCATGAGTTTGGCAGGCTTTAGATTACAAACCACCACAATAAACTTGTTAATAAGTTCTTCAGGGCTATAATTCTTTCCAATCCCAGCTACTATTTGTCTGATTTCTCCTGTATTAACCTTTAGTTTTATCAACTTATCTGATTTAGCAACCCTCTCTGCCTCTATGACTTTGCCAATTTTTAAGATTACCTTTGAAAAGTCTTCAATATTAATTATATTACCACTAGATACATTTTTTTCTATTTCTATTTTCTTTGTATCAATTCTTGGAAAAAGCGATTCACCTTTATGAGTCTTTGTCCCTGCCTTTAAAAACCCCCAATAATTATCTCTAGTTAAGTCAAATTGACCATCAATACCTAATTGTCTTAATATTTTTTCTGCACTTTGAGGCATAAAAGGGAGCAAAAATAGGGCAACAAATCGCAGCCCCTCTGCTAAGGTATAGATTACCTTTTTTAATTCATCGTTTCTTTTGCCAAAGAGAGTCCAAGGTTGTGTGGAATCAATATATTTATTTAAAGAAGATACCAACTGCCATATTTCATCAATAGCTTTGTTAAAGGCAAGCACTTGTAAATGTCTATCAATCTTTTCTTTTAATTGAAGTGCCATTTTCTTAATATCTTCATCATAACTATCTGAATCTGGAACTGTGCCATCAAAATACTTACCTATCATCATGGTAATCCTGCTTGTTAAATTTCCCAAATCATTTGCTAAATCCACATTAATTCTCTTAATAATCGCAGATTCAGAGAAATCGCCATCACTTCCAAAAGGCACCTCTCTGAAGAGAAAAAATCTAAAGGCATCAACTCCATATCTTTGTGCTAAATCTCTTGGGTCTATTACATTTCCCAGTGATTTTGACATCTTTTTACCCTCAATAGTCCACCAACCATGAGCAAAGATGTTCTTTGGAGGGGCTAAGCCTATTGCCATCAACATTGTTGACCAATAAACTGCATGGGTGGTTAGTATATCTTTACCAATAAGATGATGATCTGCAGGCCACCAACAAGACGAATGAAGAATATCATCGTCTTTTATGTCTTTCTTTTGATGCCAAATAGGACCTAGGTAAAAAGTAGCAGAGAGATAATTTGTGAGGGCATCGAACCACACATATGTAACATAATCATCATCAAAAGGTATGGGTATTCCCCAAGCAAGTCTGTTTTTTGGTCTTGATATGCAAAGGTCACCGAGTGGATTGGCTTTTAAAAAACCAAGAACTTCATTCCTCCTTGTTTCTGGTAGGATAAACCTCTCATTTTCCTCAATATGATTTATAAGTTTTTCGTGATATTTTGACATTAAAAAAAAATAATTACTCTCCTCAATCTCATCAACTGGTCTGCCACAGTCAGGGCATTTTCCATCTATTAAATCCTTTTGTGTCCAAAACCTTTCGCAGGGCGTGCAATACATACCCTTGTATGTCCTTTTTTCAATATCACTATTATCCATGAGTCTTTGTAATACTTTTTGGACTATATTTTTATGAGTTTCATCGGTAGTTCTTATAAAGGCATCGTATTTTATGTTGAGGCTTTGCCACAGTTCTTTAAAATTTACGACATACTTATCAGCATGTTCTTTTGGTGTCATACCTCTTTCTTTTGCAGCCCTTTCAACCTTTTGCCCATGCTCATCTGTGCCTGTGAGGAAAAAAACCTCCTTTCCATTTAACCTATAATAACGAGCAAGTATGTCGGCCGCTATTGTTGTATAAGCATGTCCTATATGTGGTAAATCATTTACATAATAAATGGGTGTTGTAACATAAAAAGTCTCTTTCATATTCTATGATGTCTCCTTTTCTTAAAATGCCTTTTTTCTATCTTTTTGTCTCTACTTTCTTTGTTTTTTACTTCATTAATTTCAATTTCATTTATTTCGTCAGTTGTTTCCATATCAATTTCATCTTGTTTACAGGATAGATCTTCTTTGTTATTTTCGTTGTCATCCTCTTCAGGTAATTCTTTATTTATAGAAGATAATATTGCCGTTATAGGTTCATCCTTTATGTCATTAGGAATATCTAATTCGATGGGAACAACTTCATCCTCTAAAGGAATTTCCTTTATATCTCCATCAAATTCATATCTTAAACAACACATCAACCTTCCACATACTCCTGAAAGTTTTGCAACATTTAAAACAAGTTCTTGATCCTTTGCCATCTTGATGGCTACAGGTTCAAAAGAAGAAAGAAAACTACTACAACAAAACTCTCTACCACACAATCCTATCCCACCAAGCATTTTAGCACTGTCTCTTACACCTATCTGACGCATCTCTATCCTGGTCCTAAATTGCGCAGCCAAATCCTTTACTAATTCCCTAAAATCAATCCTTCCATCAGCTGTAAAATAGAAGATTATTCTTTTTCTATCAATAGTTGCCTCCGTGCAGATGAGTTTCATCTGCATACCTCTTGCTTGTATCCTTTCAAGGCAAAATGTGTATGCCTCTCTTTCAAGTTTCTTATTATCTTCAATAACTTTAAAATCTTCTTCTGTTGCCATCCTGATTATCTTCTTTAATGGTCTATCATAAGCCTCAATAATCGTCTTTGTTTTGACAACTGTTCCTATGGAAAGACCAAAATCAGATTCAACAACAACCTTGTCATTTATATTTAACTCATAACCAGAGGCATCAAAATCATAAATCTTTCCTGAACGTTTGTATCTTATTCCTACTATTTCAATCATTAACTTAGTCTCCATTTAGAAAAAAATAATTTTTAATTATAATGAGTGATAAAAAGAAGTTGCAAATATAATTATATGCAATGCCTTTAAGAAAAGGATTTTACAGAACTTAGACGATTATCAGATACCGAGTAACCAAAGGCAGAAGAACGGAAGGGCATTAGTCCTGTCTAATGAAAATGCGGAAGTCAAAATAATGATGATTAGTTGTGTAGTAACAGTCATTGCGAGGATTGATAACAACGACACAATCTCTTAAAAAAACTTAAGGACAATTCATGAATTGCCCCCAAAAATAGCGATAGAACTGAGAACTTAATAAAATCAAGTAGGAAGGGTTGGTGAGGAATTTTTATAACGACACCTTATAAAAGAAATCTTGAAAAACTTTAGCAAAAGGCATTGCATTATAAAGAATAAAGCAAAATTAAAATGAAAT
>DUZI01000024.1 GCA_013349595.1 Nitrospirota bacterium | reverse complement strand
CTTAGGAAGGGCTGTTTCAGGATTTTTATAATCGACAAATTCATTTTAATTTTGCTTTGTTCTTTATAATACAATGCCTTTTGCTAAAGTTTCTCAAGATTTCTTTTATAAGGTGTCGTATAAAAATCCTTCACCAGCCCTTCCTATCTTACTTGCTGATTTTACTAAGCTTTTTAGTTCTATCGCTGATTTTGGGTCTATCCCCAAAATAGCACTTAGGAAGGGCTGTTTCAGGATTTTTATAATCGACAAATTCATTTTAATTTTGCTTTATTCTTTATAATACAGTGTCTTTTGCTAAAGTTTCTCAAGATTTCTTTTATAAGGTGTCGTATAAAAATTTTTCACCAACCCTTCCTACTTGATTTTGTTAAGTTCTCAGTTCTATCGCTGATTTTTGGTTTATAAACCTTACTCCAGTATGCCATCAATACTTGAATCTTATCTTTAACCCAATCTATTTTTGATAAATACCAATTGACAGTATCTGTAAGTCCTGCTTCAAAAGAGACTTTTGGAGCCCAACCAATTTGAGATTGTATCTTATCTGAATTTAATGAATAGCGAAAGTCATGACCCGGTCTGTCCTTTACGAAGTCAATAAGTGATTGGGGTTTGTTCATAATACTCAATATGCTTTTTACCACATCTATATTTTTCCTTTCATTACCTCCCCCAATATTGTAAATCTCTCCAACCTTACCTTTTTCTATTATCATCAGCACCGCATTAACACAATCACTGACATGGAGCCATTCTCTTACATTTTCACCAGTCCCATAGACAGGTATTTTTTCATCATTCAATGCCTTGAGAATAACTACGGGTAGGAGTTTTTCAGGATATTGCCACTTGCCATAATTATTTGATGGTCTAAGGGTAATAAGTGGGAGATTAAAGGAACGATAATAAGCTCTACCAAGCATATCTTGAGCTGCTTTGCTTACAGAGTAGGGTGAGCTTGGATTAAGACAGGTGTCTTCAAAAAACTGACCTTCTTTACCAAGATCGCCATATACCTCATCAGTGGAGATGTTAATGAAAAGTTGAATATTATTTGCTTTTGCAGATTCTAACAATACTTTGGTTCCCATAATGTTGGTCATTATGAATGGTTCTGCATCCATAAGACTTCTATCAACATGGCTCTCAGCAGCCCAATGGACTACAATAGATGGTTTTTCTTTTTGAAAGATCTCATTAACTCTTTTTGAATCAGTAATGTCAATGTTAAAAAAGTTTATTTTATTCTCAACCTCTTTTATCCTTAGAAGATCACCTGCATAAGTAAGATTATCTATCACAATACATTCATATCCTTTAGATACTGCCTGTCTTACAAATTCACTACCTATAAACCCTGCGCCACCAGTAATGAGTATTTTATTCATTTCATCTCCTCGTAGTAAAAATTATTTTCAGCATATTTAAGTAAAGGAAGTGCTTGGTCTTTCAAGGAGAGAATTGGTTTTTCACCTTTCCATAAAATATTTATTTGAGGGTCATTCCAGATAATACCCTTATCATAATTTGGTGCATATTCATTTGTACATTTATAGAAAATCTCTGCCTCTTCACTTAGGGTTATAAAACCATGGGCAAAACCAGAAGGGATATAAAACATAAAATGATTTTCTTCACTAAGTTCCACTGAAACCCATTTTGCAAAGGTAGGGGAACCAATTCTAATATCAACTGCAACATCAAAGATTGTCCCTTTAATACATCTAACTAACTTACCCTGATTATAGGGTTTCAATTGATAATGTAATCCTCTTAAGACAGATTTGGTGGATTTTGAATGATTACTCTGGACAAATTCTTCTCTAATACCTGCATTTATAAACTCTGATTTTTTGTAGGTCTCCATAAAAAAACCCCTTTCATCTTTGAAAACCTTAGGTTTTATCAATATAAGTCCTTCTATTTTGAGTTGTATAAATTCAAAGGGCATCTCTTTTATCCCTCATTTTTAATCATATTAATTAGATATTTTCCATAATTATTTTTGTAGCCTTCTGCTATGGTCATTAACTGTTGTTTAGAAATATAGCCAAGTTTATAGGCAATTTCTTCAATACAAGCTATCTTTAATCCTTGTCTCTTTTCTATTGTAGATATAAAATTTCCAGCCTCAAGCAAGCTTTCCGCAGTTCCCGTATCAAGCCATGCATAACCTCTACCAAGTATCTCAACCCTTAATCTACCTAGTGATAAATAAGTTTTATTAACATCAGTTATTTCAATCTCGCCTCTTTGTGATGGTTTGACGTCTTTAGCTATATCAACAACATCATTATCATAAAAATATAAACCTGTGACAGCATAGTTAGATTTAGGCTTTAGTGGTTTTTCTTCAATAGTAATAGCTTTATTGTTATTGTCAAATTCAACTACCCCATATCTTTCAGGGTCATTAACATAATAGCCAAAGACTATCGATCCGCCTTGTTGTTCAACTGTTGAAAGTGACTTTTTGAGTAGATTTGTTAGTCCATGACCAAAAAAAATATTATCTCCAAGAACCAAACAAACAGAATCCTTACTGATGAAATCTCTACCTAAAATAAAGGCATCAGCAAGACCTCTGGGATAATCCTGAACTTTGTAATATATATTAATACCTAAATCACTACCATTACCAAACATTTCTTGAATGCGAGGAGTGTCTTTTGGAGTTGAAATAATTAAGATATCTCTTATACCTGCTAACATAAGGATTGAAAGGGGATAATAAAGCATAGGTTTATCATAAATAGGGAGTAACTGTTTACAAACAGGTATTGTAATAGGATAAAGCCTTGTCCCACTTCCTCCAGCTAATATAATGCCTTTCAATTAGACCTCCTTTTGTAATAAAATATCAATAATGCGTTATGGAGAAGAAATAATAAATCAAGCCTCTCTCAAATTATGGGATAATCCGTCACCTGAAAGAGATTATGAGATTAATATATCTTTTCCAGAATTTACCTGCCTTTGCCCTCAATCAGGCTATCCAGATTTTGCAACTATTAAAATACTCTATATCCCTGATAAAAAGATAGTTGAATTAAAATCATTAAAATTATACCTCAATTCATTCAGACAAACCTATATATCCCATGAAGAGATAACAAATAAAATTTATAGTGAATTATACGAAAAACTAAATCCTCGTTACCTTGAAGTTATTGGTGATTTTAATCCTAGGGGTAATGTCAAGACTATAATTAAATGCCGTTCATCAAAGACCTTTTAGCATTATAGATAAAGTCCCTTACCTTTTGAGGGTCTTTTTTCCCTTTAATTCTGGATTCTACACCTGAACTAACATCCACTGCATAAGGTTTTACATATCGAACCGCCTTAGATATATTTTCAGGATTAAGACCACCAGAAAGTATAATCTTACCAAATTTTTTTGCCTCAAGAGCAATATCCCAATTAAAAATTTGCCCAGTTCCACCGTAACTTTCTTTTGTATATGTATCAAGCAAAAAGGTTGAACAATTATATTGTTCAATAAAAGCCAAATCAATAATCTTATTTACCCTGATTGCTTTTATTGTTTTTTTCCAAAGACAAGTAATATCTGGTGACTCATCACCGTGTAGTTGAATATAATCAATCCCTGTAACATTTTGAATTAAATCAATTATTTTTGGGTCTTCATTTACAAAAACACCTACTGTACTGACAAAAGGGGGTAGGGTTTCAATTATTGACTTTGCAATTTCTTTTGTAACATAACGAGGGCTTTGTTTATAAAAGACAAAACCAAGGGCATCTGCACCTGCATCAACCGCGATAATGGCATCTTCTAATTTAGTAATACCGCAGATTTTTACCTTTAAGCTTGTTTGTGTAAACATTTTGTATTAAATCTCCAAGATAATGATAAGTTCCATTTATTATAATACCGTTTATTGAAAGGGTTCAATCCCAAAATCAGCGATAGAACTAAAAAGCTTAGTAAAATCAGCAAGTAAGATAGTAAGGGCTGGTGTGGAATTTTTATACGACACCTTATAAAAAAGTTCCTAGAGCTTTGTCATAAGGCATTGTTTTAAATATATAAATCAAAATTATAAATAAAATTTCTCGATTATAAAAGTCCTGAAACAGCCCTTGCTATCGCTATTTTAAGGTTCAATATAAAAAATTTTGTTTTACTAATAAAATATGTTAAAATATAAACTTAAAATTTCATCAAGACAAAGAAAATCATGATAGTTCAAATAATAGATGACGATAGGATTAATCTAAAGATACTTGAGGCAATGACTCGTAGGGTGCCAAATACAACTCCTTACTGTTTCTCTTCACCTTTAGAGGCATTAAAGTGGAATCAAGACAATGAGCCTGACCTTATTTTGGTTGACTACATAATGCCTCATATTAATGGTATAGAGTTTATTCAAAAGGTAAAGTCCCTTAAAGGTATAAGTGAAGTTCCTATAATTATGATTACAGGCGAAAGTGAAAAGTCAATCAGATACAGGGCGCTTGAAATAGGTGTAAACGATTTTTTAAACAAACCTGTTGACAGCACAGAATTTATTGCAAGATTGAGAAATATGTTAATTATTAGGCAAAATCAAAAAGAATTGTCTAAAAGGGCTGATTGGCTTGCTACGGAGGTCAAAAAGGCAACTCGTGAGATTGAATTAAGAGAAATGGAGACTATTTATTGTTTATCAAGGGCAACAGAATTAAGAGATCCTGAAACAGGCGAGCATATTTTGAGGATGACCTATTATTCTCATCATATTTTAAGAAATTTAGGGTTAGAGGAATTTCAACAAGAACTTATATTAAAAATTGCACCTATGCATGATATCGGTAAGGTAGGCATTACAGACTCTATACTTTTGAAGCCCGGTAAATTAACGGATGAAGAGTTTTCTATTATGACCACTCATACAACTATTGGTTATAATATCCTTAAAGATAGCACATCAAAGGTATTACAAGAGGCATCAATAATAGCCTTAAACCATCATGAAAAATATGATGGAACTGGTTATCCAAATAAATTAAAAGGCGAAGAGATTAATCTTTTTTCTCGTGTTGTTGCTGTAGCTGATGTCTTTGATGCCTTAACATCTGTTAGACCTTACAAGAAAGCATGGAAAGTTGAGGATGCATTATCTTATATTACCAATAGTTCAGGAACTCATTTTGATCCACAATGTGTTGAAGCCTTTTTGAAAAATTGGGATAATGTATTGAAAATCAAAAAACTGTATAGTGACAAATAGCTAATCCATTAAAATAATTAATTTAATCAGGAGGTTATATAAAAATTATGAAAATCTTAATTATAGATGATTCTTTACTTGCACGAATTGCAGTTAAGAAGTGTTTAATAGAATTAAAAGACCTTTCAATCTATGAGGCAAGTGATGGTGTTGAAGGTTTATCAAAATTCAAAGACATTAATCCAGATATAGTTTTTCTTGATTTAACTATGCCTGTAATGGATGGTTTTGTTACATTACAGGAGATTAAAAAATTAAATGAAAAGGTAAATGTTATTGTATTAACTGCTGATATACAAACAAAGACTGCTGAAAAAGTAATGAATCTTGGCGCAACGATGGTATTAAAAAAACCACCAATCAAAAATGAAATACTTCAGGCCTTGGACTTAATAAAAGAACAATTACAAAAGAGATAAGTATGGAAAAACTGATTGATAAGACAATATTGTCAGAATTTGAAAAAGATGCCCTTAAAGAGATTATTAATCTTGCCTTTGGGGATGCAGCTGGAACCCTTGCAGATGTGATGGGTATGTATGTATTTTTAAATGTCCCTGTAGTTGATATTATGCAACCTGAAGATGTTGTCAAATACATAAGTAAAGAATTAGAATTAGATAGTGGTTTTAACATAATTGAACAGTATTATATTGGCAAGATTAAAGGTGTTGCCTTTCTTGTTATGTCCTATGAAAATTCTGAATCAATCATATCTATCCTTAATAGTGATATTTATTCACTAATTAAAGATCATCCTATTGATTTATTAGCAAAAGAGACTTTAATGGAGATTGCAAATATTATTATTGGTGCATGTGTAAGTAAAATTGCAGAGTTACTTGCTGATAATGTAGTTTATATGCCACCACGTTTTGTAGGAGAAAATTATTCTGTTGATACAATACCAAAAAAAGTATTTAATAAAAATTCTTATGTGATAATGCTTAAAACTATTTTTAAATTTGAATCCAAAGATATAAATGGCATAATTTTCCTAGTAAACAGCTATGAATCTATTAAATGGTTAAAAAACTCTATTAATAAATTTATAAGCACTTATGTCTAATGATTCAATTCTCTCTTTAACCTTCTCTAATCAGATTATAAATACAATTAACTGTGGAATCGTTGTAATAGATAGAGAGTATACAGTTTATTATTGGAATCATTGGATGGAAATTTACAGCCATAAAAATTCTTCAGATATCATAGGAAAAAATCTCCTTGAAGTTTATTCAAATCTTAATAATCATCAATTTATAAGAAGCTGCAAGTCAACCTTTTCTTTTGGTAATTTTATCTTTATATCACAAAAACTACATAAATATCTAATACCTTTGAAGGCTTTTCAATATTCAAATCTAAATATTGATTACATGCAACAAAGTTGCGCCCTTTTTCCCTTGAGAGATGAAAATAATATAATTAACTATATCTGTATTGCAATTTATGATGTTACAGAGATAGTTATGTATCAAATGAAACTCTTAGATTTGGCAAGGACTGATATGTTGACAGGTATTTTTAATCGTAGATATCTTGAGGAAAGACTCAATGAAGAATGGGAAAGACACAAAAGACATAACAGACCTCTTTCTTTGGTTATCTTTGATATAGATAATTTCAAAAAAATAAATGATACCTTTGGCCATTATATTGGCGATATTGTTATTAAGTCAGTTGCCGAAACAGCAAAAAATATATTAAGAGATATTGATATATTTGCTCGTTATGGAGGGGAAGAGTTTTGTTGTATTTTACCTGATACAAACAAAACAGCAGCTCTTTATGTAGCAGAAAGGATAAGGAATGTCATTGAAAACAATAACTTAAAGCTAAACAAACATAATATTAAACTTACAATAAGTGCAGGTGTTGCCCAGATGAATAGTTCCATGAATAGAAGTGAAGATCTTATAAGATTAGCTGATAATGCCCTTTATATGGCAAAAAGGGCTGGTAAAAACAGGGTTATTTTAGAGATTTAATTTGATTTAAAGTCATTCCAGAAAGTTATGAAAGGCTATCATATTATTACCTTTGGTTGTCAAATGAATGCCCACGATTCTGAAAAGATTGCAGGTCTTTTAGAATTAAATGGTTATGTAGAGTCCATTGAACCAAAAGACTCAGAACTAATCATTATAAATACATGTAGTATAAGAAAAAAGGCTGAAGATAAGTTTTTTAGTCAACTCGGCAGGTATAAAAAATTAAAAACAAAAAAGAAGGATTTAAAGATTGTTGTTACAGGTTGTATAGCCCAACAAGAAGGTGAGAGAATTATCAAAAGGGCCCCCTATGTTGACTTTGTTATTGGTCCTCAAAACATACATTTAGTAGGCAACTTAGATACTAATCAAAGGATACTGACCTCAGAAAATATAGACATTTCAACATTAAGCATAGATGCCAAAAGAAATATTCAAACAAAGGCTTTGATAAATATAATGTATGGTTGTAACAATTTTTGTAGTTATTGTGTCGTTCCTTATACAAGAGGTAGGGAAAAGAGTAGGGCTAGTAATGAGATTATTGAGGAGATTAAAGGATTAACATTAAATGGTTATAAAGAATTTACTTTATTAGGTCAAAATGTAAATTCATATAAAAGTGATATAAACTTTGTGGAATTATTAAAGAAAATTGAAGATATTGAAGATGTTGAGAGGATAAGATTTATGACTTCACATCCAAAAGATTTATCCGATGAATTAATAAAGGCATTTAAAGACTTCTCAAAGCTTTGTGAGCATATCCATCTACCCCTTCAATCTGGTTCTAATAAGATACTCTTTCTTATGAATAGAAAATACACCTATGAGGAATATTTAAAAAAAATTTACAAACTTCGTGAATATGTCCCTGATATTTCTATTACTACTGACATTATTACAGGGTTTCCCTCTGAAACTGAAGAAGATCACCTACTTACCCTAAAGGCTTTACAGGAAATACAATTTGACGGTATTTTTTCTTTTAAATACTCTTTAAGACCAGGGACAAAATCTGCTTTTTATGAAGATAATGTAGATATTAATACAAAAAATAGAAGACTAAATGAAATTAATCAATTACAAGACGAGATTACAGATAAAAAAAATGAATTGTTAAAAAACAACAAGTTGGAGATTTTAATAGAAGGCCCCAGTGACAAACCTAATTTTAAACTTATGGGGAGGACAAGGGGTAATAAAATAGTGTATTTAAATTCACATAATAATTCAACATCATACGGTAATATTGTTAATGTAATAATTAAGCATACCCATAGGCATTCCCTTGAGGCTGAATATATTGAAGATAGCAATTCTCACACTCGGTTGTAAAACAAATCAATCTGAAAGCCTACATATTGAAAAATATGCCCTTTCTCAAGGAAATGAGATTGTTCCCCTGAAAGATCAACCTGATTTATGTATTATAAATACATGTTCAGTAACATCAAAGGCAGATTATCAATCTCGTCAGTTAATAAATAGGGCATTAAAAGAATCAAAAAATATAATTGTTACAGGTTGTTATGCACAATTAAATAAGGAATTGCTTTTAAAAAATTCAAGATTAAAATTCATAGATAATAAATCTAAAGATGAACTTAAGAATTATTTAAACAATAAAGAATTAAATCATTTAAACAAGTTAATTGAATTATCAAGGACAAGACCAATAATAAAAATACAAGAGGGATGCAACAATAATTGTTCATATTGTTCAATCATTTATTCAAGGGGTAGGGCAAGGAGTAGAGAGGTTATCTCAATTATTAATGATATTAATGATTACAGTATGCTGGGATATAAAGAAATAGTTTTAACAGGCACTAATATTGGTCAATATGGTATTGATTTAAAAGGCAACATTAATCTCAAAACACTACTTTATGAGATATTAGAAAAAACAAATATATCAAGAGTAAGATTAAGCTCTATAGAGATAAATTATATTGATTCAGAATTCATAAATATTATTAAAAACAATAAGATATGTAAACATCTGCATATTCCACTTCAAAGTGCAGATAACAACATTCTGAAATCTATGAATAGGCCTTACACCATAGAGGAGTTTTCAGACAAAATAATCTCAATAAAAGAAAATATGGATGACATTTCTATAGGTTCAGATGTAATTGTTGGTTATCCCCTTGAAACTGATAACGAATTTAATAATACTTATAATTTTCTTCAAGAATTTCCTTTTTCTTATTTTCATGTCTTTAAATATTCCAAAAGGGCAAATACATTATCAAGTCAATATAGCATTCGATCTTCATTTAAGGAAATTGATTATAGATCAAAGAGATTAATAAATCTCTCAAAAAATAAAAAGAGAGATTTTATCAGTTCTCAAATAGGCAAGATTAATGAAATAATTATTGAAGACAAAGAAAAGGATTTTTTGTTTGGTACTTCCAGTAATTACATTAAAACTTATATCTCAGAAAAACATACTTACAAACCAAAAGATCTTGTAAAAATTAGATTTATTTCCTTTCATCAAGACATAGTTTTATCAGAACCAATAATTTAATCAGAAGTCAATAATTTTTAATTAATTTCTATTTGCCCATCAATTAGACAATACTAGAAAAGCCTATATTTTGTCAAAAGATACATAAGTCTGAAAGAAATAAGTAACACATTTTTAACAAAAAGCGTATATTTATTAAGACTGATAAGATATATTATGTAAAATAATACATCAAAATAATCTATTTTTCATTAATTTTTATAAAATATTGTTCCTTTGTTAATTATTTTTTTGGTATAAGGTGCAGATAAGACCTGAGGACAAAATCATTAGTCCACCAATTATCATTATAAAATTGATGGTTTCACCTAAAAGAATAATGCTTAAAATTATTGCAGAAAGGGGTTCAATATATCCTAAAATAGCAGCTGTATTCGCCCTAACCTGCTTTACTCCTTTGAGATATAAAATTGGGGAAAGGGTTGATAAAAAAATACCCATATAGAACAATTGTGGCAAATATGTTGATATATTATCTGAAATTGAGATAAAAGGAAAGACAATTAATGCAATAAATAGATTTTGATAAATAATAACCTGTATTGGATTAGTATTGTGTAAAAGTTTTTTATAGATAATTATTAAGATAGCGTAAAACAAACCAGATGCAGTACCAGAGACAATTCCTAATGTATGATTATGTCCTGCTATGAGCTGTTTATAAAAGTCTTCTATTGATATGTTTAAGATGAGATACATACCAATAGTAGCAGTCACTAAAGAAAGAATTATTTTGAGGTTGATTCGCTCCTTTAAAAAAATTAAGGCTAAAACAGAAACAAAAAAAGGTGCGGTATAATGGGTTATCACCGCATAAGAAACAGTAGTGTTTTCATATGAATAAAAGAATGTAATGGTATTTAAGGAGGCTAAAATTGATACAATAAAAATAGTAACCAAAACACTATGATTGACCTTTAAAATATTAAACTTATTGAATAATAATAAATAAATAAAAAACAAAAAGATAGATATGATATTTGTCAAAAAAATTGTTAAAAAGGTATCAATCTCTGTTGTTTTTAGTATAATTCCTATGGAACTCCATAGTAACATTGAAAAGACTATTAATAACATAGCTCACTATATAACATATAATAAATTTTTTGCTATAATTATATTATATGGTATATAATTATAGTGTATGGGAATAATTACAAAAGTAATTGGTGACAACCCAACGATATCTTTAAGTATTGATTCTTTGAGAGTTGGCTCAAAATTACCTTTTGATGTTTATATAAAGGATAAAGGTATTTTAAAACAGGTTTTTAATAAAAATACTATTTTTACTAATGTTGCTAAAGATATCCTAAAATCTAAAGGTACCACTGTAGTATATGTCCATAAAACAGATGAATTAGCCCTTTTAAGTTACAAAGAAAATAAAGAACAGAAAAAACTATCTATCCTTGACGACCCAATCCAATTTAAAAATTATTCTTTTACAAAGGAAGAACATCATCAAATAGATAAATACTTATTAATACCTGGCAGTAATGTCACATTTAGTATATTTCTTATGTCTAAACTTAAATTTAGTCAACTTGTTGAAGCAAGTGAACAAAATAATATAAAAATCCCAGATTTAAGACTTGTAGATGGTGATCTTGTAATCAAAAAGAGCGACCTTACACTTTATAATCAGTATATAAATGAAATTATAAATTCTAAAGATATTCCTGAAAATGAAAAAAGTAAAATAAATTCAATTGCAATCAGAGAAAACTCTAAAGTAATTATGAAAAGCATTCTTGATGATCCCCGCAGCGGAAAAAATATTGCAAAGACTGCTGAAGTGGTCAATAATATGATTGATAATATTTTAGAGAATAAAGATTCAAT
>DUZI01000023.1 GCA_013349595.1 Nitrospirota bacterium | reverse complement strand
TGTATCCCCTTGACAATGTAAAAGGGAATTCTCTTTTAGAAAAAAAAGGGGTAGGTGGGTATATTAAAACTTAATTCCTCATAAAAGGAGGCAAGGTGATGGATGATAAAAAAGAGAAGGTTCACTTTTTTGACAGACCAGGAAGTCTAAGCAAGGTTTTAAAGATATTTTTTTGCTCTTTGGTGATACTTGTGATAGTTGATTTATTTATACATAAACACCCTTATTTTGGATTTGATGGTAGGCCATCTTTTTATGGTGCTTTTGGTTTTGTAGCCGGTGTGGTACTTGTGCTTGCAGCAAGGTTTATCTTAAGGCCTATAGTAAAGAGGAAAGAAGGATATTACGATGATTAGTGTTCCCCCTGTATTGATATTGACGATTGGTGCATTTTTAATCCCCTTATTCAAGGGGCAGGTAAGGACTGTATTTCTCATAACAGTGCCTGTTGTAACAATTTTAGATGTTTTTTCTATGAAGGAAGGCATTTATTGGGTTGTCAATATTCTTGATTATAGCCTGACTTTTGGCAGGGTTGATAGACTGAGCCTTGTTTTTGGCTATATATTTTCAATCATCACATTAATAAACACCATTTATAGTCTTCATGTAAAAGACAATGGACACCTTATGGCGGGGTTTATATATGCTGGCAGCGCCCTTGGGGCAGTATTTTCTGGGGATTTTATTAGTCTTTTTATCTTCTGGGAGGTTATGGCCTTTAGTGCTGCGTACATTGTTTGGTCAAGAAGGACGAAGGCATCAGAAGATGCAGGGATGAGGTATCTATTAGTTCACATTTTTGGTGGCCTTTTGCTTCTTGGTGGAATAGTTATTCACTATCAAGACACAGGTAGTCTTGCTTTCAACTACATAGGTCTTGATGGAGTCGCCTCATGGTTAATTTTACTTGGTTTCGGGATAAATGCAGCGTTTCCATTATTACACGCATGGCTTCCAGATGCCTATCCTGAGTCGACACCTACGGGGACAGTTTTTCTGTCTGCCTTTACTACAAAGACGGCTGTATATGTTCTTGCGAGGGCATTTCCTGGGACAGAGTTATTGATATATGTAGGTGCGATAATGACAGCTTTTCCTATATTTTATGCGGTTATAGAAAATGACTTAAGGAAGGTGCTTTCATATAGCTTGATTAATCAGGTTGGTTTTATGGTAGTGGGTATTGGTATAGGCACACAGTTATCGATTAATGGGACTGCTGCCCATGCATTTAACCACATTTTGTATAAGGCGCTTTTATTTATGTCAATGGGAGCAGTGCTTCATCAAACAGGCAAGATAAATGCTACTGATTTGGGAGGTCTTTACAAGTCAATGCCTATGACAGCATTATTTTGCTCTATAGGAGCGGCATCAATATCAGGTGTGCCACTTACAAATGGTTTTATCAGCAAATCAATGATAGTAAGTGCAACAGGAGAGGGTGGGTTACTACTGATATGGTTTGCCCTTAAATTTGCATCTGCAGGTGTGTTTCATTATTTAGTGATAAAGGTACCTTTTTTTGCATTTTTTAGTCATGATTCAGGAATTAGGACTACAGAGCCACCAAGACACATGCTGATTGCTATGGGGATAGCTGCATTTTTATGTATTTTTACTGGTGTATTTCCTGGATTACTTTACTCAATACTTCCATATCCAGTTGATTACGAGCCTTATACAGGGGCTCATGTGATAGACCAGTTACAACTACTCGCCTTTTCTGCCCTTGCCGTGACACTGTTGATGATGTCAGGTATTTATCCTGCAGAGCAAAGGGCTATAAACTTGGATATTGATTTCACCTACAGGAAACTTGGTGGTCTTTTTATGAGATTTTGTAAAGGTCCTCTTGCAAATATTAGAAATGCTATGGCAAGGACATCAAGTAATGTGGTTAGGGCATCAATAAGGTTTGCCTCAGACCCGCTTTTAATTCCAGAACTTGTATTCAAAGGGGCCTATCTTGGTGTCAAAAAGGCACTGGGGGTTTCTCAAAAAAATGAACAGGAGGTAATTACCCTAGAGAAAAAGATAGAGTACCTAAAGGCATTAAGAGACACTGGCAGATACTATGGCACAGAGATGCCAAGAAGACCCCTTGGATTGGGTGTACTCATAGCCTATGGATTAATATTCTTCTATTTGATGATTTACATGTTTAAACTTTTTTAAACCCGTTTTTATTCCCTTGTTTTAACAGAAAACCTTCTGATTTATATACTTTAATTTGTATATAAAAGAAAATAAATTTTACAATACTATCACATAGCCTTTCAAAAAACTCTTTGGTCAGCCTGCTATTTTTAATCTTGTAAAAAAGTCCCTGTCTCACAGGTTGAGGGGAGATTTTATTTATTACTAATTAAAAAAATTGCAGAAAGGGCAAATATATTTGGTCTCAAGGTTGTTAATAAATTTGATGGAAAGAAATAAACCTTTTTTATTTTAATCCCATTTTCACTGCAATAATCTGTAAAATCTGAAATACTTAAAAAGTGTAAGTTAGGAGTATCATACCATTTATGGGGAAGTGATGGTGTGACTGGTGCTTTACCAAGAAAGAATAGTTGAAATCTTGCTCTCCAATAGGCAAAGTTTGGAAATCCAACTATTGCATGGATACCAACTCTTAGTGCCTCTTTTAAAACAACATGGGGATTTCTTAACTCTTGTAAGGTCTGATTAATGATTATATAATCAAAGGAGAGGTCTGAGTAATCAATTAGCCCATTATCGAGATCATCATGAAATACATTTAACCCCTTTGCAACACAAGAATATATTGCACCTTCATCAATCTCAATACCTTGTCCTTTGATGCCTTTTTTTTCAATAAGAACTGATAAAAGATCTCCATTACCACAACCAAGGTCAAGCACGGAAGAACCCTCTTTAATTATCTCAACTATTATTTTGTAATCATCGGGTATGATCATAAAAGGGGCTTTATTTTATTTTCTTTGTAAACTGTTTTCAAGAAATTACTTATTAGATGACTCTGTTCTTCAATTTCCAATAAAAAGGCATCATGTCCATATTCAGAAGCTATCTCACAAAAGGTTGTTTGTAAACCTGCTCTTTTACAAGCCTTGACTATTTCTTTAGACTGATGAATTGGATATAGCCAATCTGATTTGAAGGCAATGACAAGTATTTTGGCATTAAGTCTTCTAAAAATATCATCAAGTGTTTTGCCAGAAGCTGTAATATCAAAAAGATCCATAGCCTTTGTTATGTAAAGATAGCTATTTGCATCAAATCTTTCAACAAATTTATCGCCTTTGTAGTGAAGATAATTTTCAACTTCAAAATCTGCATTAAACCTAAAAGGATATGGTTGTCCTTTTCTCTGACGACCAAATTTATCTTCCATTGATTTTTCACTCATATAAGTTATATGTCCAAGCATACGAGCTAATGCTAAACCTTTTGCAGGAATAGATTTACCATAGTAAAAACCGCCCTTCCAATTTGGATCTGCCATTATTGCCTGTCTGCCTATTTCATTAAAGGCTATTTGTTGAGCAGTATGTTTTAAAGTTGTTGAAATAGGTATTGCAGATAGGATTTTTTCGGGGAATAAAGCCATCCATTGCAACACTTGCATACCACCCATTGAACCACCTATTACTGATAAGAGTTTTTTAATTCCAAGGTATTTTAAGAGCTGATACTGAACATTAACCATGTCCTTGATAGTTATGATTGGGAATGAAAGTCCATAAGGTTGATTAGTATCAGGGTTGATAGATATAGGTCCTGTCGTTCCTTTACAACCTCCAAGAACATTTGAACATATAACAAAGTATTTATCAGTATCTAAGGCTCTACCTTTACCAATCATAGCATCCCACCAACCTGGTTTCTTATCTCCTTGATGATATCCTCCAACATGTGCATTACCAGAGAGGGCATGACATATCAAAATGGCGTTCGATTTATCATTATTTAATTTGCCATAGGTTTCATAAGCTATATCAATGTAATTTAGTTGTCCACCAAGTGCAAGATGAAATTTTTCCTGTTTTTGTAATTTGAAATATTGAGTCTCCACAAGACCAACACTTTCACACCTTAAAGAATTCATTGGTTCCCTCTCATATTGAATTAAAGTATTGTAAAAATAAGCCTAGGTGCATCTTGAAATATTTTTTAGAAAAAAGGCTTAATTTTTTAAACCTTATCTGTTTGAAAAATATTTACTATATTTTAACCTCAAATAATTAAAAAATTGTAATTATTGTTGAAAGTTGTCAAGATTTCTATTATTATTTAATATCTTAAGTTTGTAATAGGACTTTTAAAATACTTAAATACAGAGAGAATGGATTTATAATTACCCCTCTGTATTATATAAGGTTAATGGGGTTTTTTTAAACAATTTTTAAATATAAAGGAGTTTACTATGGCAAGGGCTATATTGATTATTGAAGGTAGGGTTCAAGGGGTTTGTTATAGGGCATTTACCCAAGAAGTTGCCAATAGTCTTGGTTTAAAAGGATGGGTAAGAAATTTAAGAGATGGAAAAGTAGAGGCTCTTTTTGAGGGAGAAAAGGAAAAAATTTTAGAAGTTATTAATAAATGTTATATAGGCTCTCCTATGTCAAAAGTAACAAATATAAATGTACAATGGCAAGATACAGAGGAAGGATTAAAAGATTTTAAGATTGCCTATTAGATGGTTAATCTTGTATTCTATATGTCCAATTTTTATGAATAATTATTTAGACATCAAGGTTGCAAAACGAGCAGGTTTTTGTTTTGGTGTAAAAAGAGCTGTTGAGATGGCATTTAATTGTGCTAATGAAAGAAGTATTGTCTATAGTTTAGGACCTATTATCCATAATCCTCAAGTTGTAGAGAAACTTATGTCACATGGTGTTTATCCTATTGATGAAATAGATATAAACAAGCTAAAAGAAGGAGATACAATTATTATAAGGACACATGGTATTTCTTTAAAGATTTTTAAGGAACTCGAAAAAAAGAAATTGAATATTATTGATGCCACTTGTCCTTTTGTAAAAAAAGCCCAAGAATACGCAAGTCTTCTAAGAGAAAAAGGTTATCAGGTAATGATCGTTGGAGATAAAGACCATCCAGAGGTCAAAGGACTTATGAGTTATGCTGGTGAGAATGCTGTATTAGTAAAATCAGAAAAGATAAAAGTAAAATTGACTAAAAAGGTTGGTATAGTTGTTCAAACTACACAAACAAAGGACCTATTAAAACAAATTGTTAATAAAACACTTGATAATGCAAAAGAATTGGTTATTTATAATACGATTTGTGATTCAACTTATTTAAGACTTAAAGAGACTGTGTCCCTTGCAAATAGAGTAGATAAGATGTTTGTGGTAGGTGGAAAAAATAGTGCAAATACAACTCAATTGACAAAACTTTGTATATCAAAGAAAATTCCTACTTATCACATAGAGACATCCAAAGAAATAAATAAAAACTGGCTTAAAAATATAAAGTCTGTTGGCATTACAGCAGGTGCATCAACTCCTGATTGGATAATAGATGAAGTTAAAAATTGTATAAAGGATATAGGAGGCAAGGTATAGTTATGGATTCACAGTTAAAGGAAGAAATTAGAGATATGGAGTCCTTTTATGAAGGGACTATCCAAAGGGTTTATGGAGGTGAAATTAATCAAGGAAAGATTGTAGAAGTGCGTAATGACTCATATGTGATTGATGTCGGTTACAAGTCTGAGGGTTTGGTTCCAAAAGACGAATTTACTGACGAAGAGATAAAAAACCTCAAAGAAGGAGATTTTATAGATGTTTTCGTTGAAAGAATAAATGAAAGGGAGCAAATTGTGTCTCTTTCAAGAAAAAGGGCAAGGAAAATCAAGACTTGGGAGTTTATAGTATTAGCTTACAATGAAGGCAAAGATGTTGAAGGTATTATTGAAAGCAAGACAAAAGGTGGCTACATTTTTGACATTGATGGACTAAAAGCCTTTCTTCCTAATTCTCAAATTGATATTAAGATGGTCAAGGATACTGATGATTACATAGGAAAGACTATGACAGTCCGAATATTAAAACTTGCAAATAATAGGAATAACAAGGCATTACTTCAAGACAACCCAGTTATGGTTGTCTCAAGAAAGATTATCCTTGAGGAAGAAAGAAATAAAAAGAAAGAAGAAATAAAACAATTTATAAAAGAAGGGATGACTATTAAGGGTATTATCAAAAACATAACTAATTATGGTGTTTTTATTGACCTTGGTGGTATTGATGGATTACTTCATATATCAGATATTTCATGGAAAAGGGTAAATAACGCATCAGAATACTTCAAAGTTGGTGATGAGGGTGAATTTATTGTCTTAAAATATGATGCAGAAAAAGAGAAAATCACATTAGGTTATAAACAAAAAAGACAAGATCCTTGGATAGATATTGAATCGAGATATTCGGTTGGGATGAAGGTTACAGGTAAGGTTGTTAATATAACTGATTATGGCATATTTGTTGAGATAGAAGAGGGACTTGAAGGTCTTGTTCATCTTTCAGAGATTGATTGGGTGTCAAGACCAAAACATCCTTCTAAATATGTATCTATTGGTGATCAAATTGAGTTAGTAGTATTATCGGTTAATGAGGAGCACAGAAAACTTTCACTTAGTCTCAAACAAACTAAACAAAAACCTTGGGATATAGTTGGTGATAAATACAAAGTGGGAGATATTATAACTGGCAGGATAAAGACAATTACAGACTTTGGTATGTTCATTAGAATTCCCGAAGGTTTAGATGGTCTTGTACATATATCAGATATATCTTGGACAAAACATATAAAGCATCCTGCTGATATTTATAAGAAAGGACAGAAGATTGATACTAAAGTGTTAAATATTGATGTTGTCAATGAAAGACTTGCCTTAGGAATTAAACAACTAAAAGAAGACCCTTGGCTCAAAGAAATACCTGCGCTTTTTAAGCAAGGTGTTCAATGTCAAGCTAAGGTTATTAAAATTACAGATTTTGGGATTTTTGTTGAATTACATGGTGGTGTAGATGGAGTTGAAGGACTTATATATGCAAATGAAATAGACTCTAATGTAGAAATCAAAGAAAAGGATGAGATAACTGTAAGGGTAATTAAGATTAATCTTGATGAAAGAAAGATTGGGCTTAGTATGAAGAATATAAAGAAAAATGAAGAGTAAAAACTTTTTAATATTTCTGATAGTTTTTTTTCTTGTATTGGTTTTTTTGAGTGCAATTTTAACTTTTTCACAAAAAGAGACCTCTTTAAAGGAAAAGATTGCACTCATTAAGGTGGAAGGACCTATTATTCAATCTAAGTCCGTAGTTGATGAATTAAAAGAACATACAAAAAATAATCAAATCAAGGCAATTGTATTGAGGATTGAGAGCCCTGGTGGGGGTGTAGTTCCTTCACAAGAAATATATGATGCAGTCAAGAAAACATCTAAGACAAAGAAGATTATTGTATCTATGGGAGCTGTTGCGGCATCAGGAGGTTATTATATAGCGGCACCTGCAACAAGGATTGTGGCGAATCCAGGAACAATCACAGGTTCAATAGGCGTAATA
Source organism: Nitrospirota bacterium (assembly GCA_013349595.1). GTDB lineage: Bacteria > Nitrospirota > Thermodesulfovibrionia > Thermodesulfovibrionales > Dissulfurispiraceae > DUZI01. The sequence continues at coordinate 4,485 of DUZI01000023.1, read as the reverse complement.
ATGGAAATACCTAATGTGCAGGGTCTTATGGATAAGATTGGTATTAAAACAGAGATTATAAAAAGTGGTAAATATAAAGATATGACCTCTGTTTCAAAAGGAATAGGCAAAGAGCAACGGGCTATCCTTCAAGGCCTTTTAGACGATGTTCATGAACAGTTTATTAAAGCAGTTGCAGAAGGGAGAAAAATGCCTGTGGAGAAAGTAAGAGAACTTGCTGATGGTTCTGTCTTTTCAGGAGTTCAGGCACTTGATAAAGGACTAATAGATGAACTCGGAAGTCTTGAAAATGCTGTTAAGATTGCAGCAAACCTTGCAGGTATAAAAGGAGAACCAGAGGTTATTACAAAAAAAAATCGTCACTATTTATTAGATCTTTTTGAAAATAGAATATATAACTATTTATCTGGTTCTTTTTCATCTTATGAATTAAAATATTTATTTTTGCCTTAGCTTAATATATGGTAATTTTAAAGGCAATCAAAAAATGAATTTCTTGTATATCCACGATAAAGTTTACAGAGTCAATGGCTATTTCAAAGGAAGAGATAGTAGATTTTTAATAAGTTAAGATTAATTTATCTAATAAATTTTTTAGTTGTGCTATTTAACTTATATATAAATCAAAATAACAGGGGGATAAGAATGACAAAATCAGTATTTATCGATTTAATTACCGAGAAGACAATAGGATTGACAAGAAAACAAGCTGAGACTATTATTGAAACTATTTTTGATGGGATGAAAGAGGCCCTCTCAAGAAATGAAAAGATTGAGATAAGAGGATTTGGTAATTTCAAGGTTAAGCATAGGAAGCCTAAGATTGCAAGGAATCCAAGGACAGGTGAAAATGTAGAAGTAGCTGCTAAAAGGGCTGTTCATTTTAAGGTGGGAAGGCTATTTCACGAGGCACTGAATCCTAAAAAGACAGAGTAATATCTATTAAAGAAAATTATAGAAAATATTTAATGACAAGGCATGAGCTCTTAAAATATTTTATATCCTATTGTTTAAGCTCAATAATTTTTGTTTTCATTGTTTTTTTTTATTTTATTTCTCCCCAAAAGGTTAAAAATAAAAAGATCAAATATGTATTTCTTTTTGATGAAGATGATCTTCCAAAGAGGGGGGTTAAAAAGGTTGAATACAAATTTGAACATAATGGGAAGGTTCATTTCAATCGTTGCTATATAGTTTTTCATAAATCAAATTATTTGGCTTTTTCACCTGTCTGTACCCATCTCGGATGTCATGTTAATTGGGACAGTATAAACAAAGAATTTATCTGTCCATGCCATAGCGGGAGATTTGATATGACAGGGCAGGTAATAGACGGACCTCCAAGAGAACCTTTAAAAACAATGCCCTTAAAGATTGAAAATTATAAGGTCTATTTAGGGATTTCTTTGTGATAATCAATTTCTTAAACTGGATTGATAGAAAACTACGCTTTACTGCAAGACATAAAGATTTTCTTTATCGCAAAATACCTGAAAATATTGGTTATTCATATTGTTTTGGTGGTATGGCTTTTATTTTTTACTTAATATTGGTCTTATCAGGTTTAATGCTTACAATCTATTATGTGCCTTCTGATACGGAGGCATACAAAAGTGTAGTTATGATTTCAGAGCAAAACTTTATTAGTCGAATTATAAGAAATACTCATAAAATATCTGCAAGTCTTTTTATAATTGCTATTATCTTACACTCATTGAGGGTGTTTATTTTTAGAGCTTATCTCCCTCCAAGAGATTTGAATTGGATGACTGGTGTTATGGCGATGTTACTTGCCTTTGCCTCGGGATTTACAGGATATCTCCTTCCATGGGATCAAAAGGCTTATTGGGCAACAGAGGTTGGCACAAATATTTTTAAATCAATTCCTTTTATTGGCGATCATATAGTCATAACAATAAGAGGAGGGGATAATGTCTCAGGTATAACTCTTATAAGATTTTACAGTGCCCATGTCCTATTTTTACCTATAAGTATTTCAATACTGCTTTGGGCTCACTTTCATATGGTTAAGAGATTGGGAATATCAAAAAAATTATAACTTTTTTTTGTTTAATGATATTAAGTCTTACTCTTTAATCTGATTTCAACCCTTCGGTTAGAATGTCTGTGTTCACTATTATTATCTGCAATTGGTTTGTTGTCTGCATTTCCTTTTACTGAAAACCTTGAGGCATCTATGCCTTCAAATTCTGTGAAATACCTTAACACACTAATAGCGCGGGCTATAGACAATTCCCAATTTGATGGATAAAGTTTATTTTGTATAGGTATGTTATCAGTATGCCCTTCAATTTCTACTAAGAAATCCTCATGTTTTCTTATTATTTCTGCTAATAAATTTAGGCTTTGATAGGAATCATTTAAAAGTCTTGCATCGGCAGGATTGAATAGTATCTTTTCCTTCAAAATTACTACGATTTCATTATTGACAGTTATGACAGATACAGTTGAATCTAAATTTAATGACTTTATTGATTTATTTAAGTTTTCAATAACCTTTTCAATATTTGAACCTTTATTTGTTTCAAGTATTGCAGATGCTTCTTTATTTTTTTCATCATTTAAAATTTTTTTGTCGCTTTTGGTCATCATATAGAACATTATAAAAAAAACAAGTAAGAGAGTAAGAAAATCAGTAAAGGTAATCAACCAATTCTGATCTGTTTCTTCTGTTTTATTTAAAGAGATTAGATTTTTTTTACTTCTTATAGGATAGTTCATAAAATTTAAACCCCTATTTTTGCTAAATTTCCAGCCTTGTTTGGATTAAAAAGTTCAACCTTACTATCATAATTATTTAATGAATCTCCACATATTCTTTCTTCAATTTTCATAGTATGTTCTCCATCATAGATTGCCCTTATGCCTTCTATAATCAGATACATATTTTCTTCGATTGAGTCAGCGATTTCTTTGAGTTTTGAAGCTAAAGGCAAAAAGATAAGATTAGATAATATTACACCATAAAAAGTTGACATTAATGCAACAGCCATCATAGGCATCATAGATTCTGCAGTTGTCATATTTCCAAACATCTTTATAAGACTAATAACCGTCCCTGCAAGTCCAAAAGATGGAGCAAGTCTTGCCGCTGTTTTTAAAATATTTTGATGACTTTGTAAAGATAGGAGTTTTTTGTACAGTTCTCGTTCCATGATATTTTTAATATCATCATATCGGTGATAATTTATGAGTAGATTTATACCAAGCCTCAAAAAGGAATCATCTATACATTTTGAAATTCTTTCTATGCTTTTAATCTCTGATTTTTTATAAAGCCTTGAGATAGTAAGGATATTTTCTATGGTCTTTTCTCTTGCAAGGTTTTGATTAAAAGAATCAATAACTGCATGAAAAGTTTCTTTTATTTTATCAAGGGGATAACCAATAAGAAGACCGGCAGATGTCCCCCCTATAATTATCACAAGCGCTTCCCAGTTAAAAAGAGTCCCAAAAGTAATACCTTTAAAAATAGTGATAATCAAACCTACAAAAATCAAAATAGAAAGTGCAACTATAATTAAATTCATTTATCAACCTCCAGGATGTTTGTATATGAAAATATAATATAGTTGTAAATCAAGAATTATGCCTAACACTTATAACACACTGATTTTTAAATAATATTATTTGTTAATTATATATTGCTATTAATGAAATAGCATGAATTCAATAAGGTTTATTGAGTATTTTTTTTCCTTTCAAGAAAAAAATTCCTATTATTTTGATTTTAAATTAAGGTAAGTTTTGCTTATCAGATTTATTTAAGAAGAATAGAATTAACATAAAAAGGCAATTTGAAACAAAAAATTCTTGGTCACTTATTAAGGAGCAAAGTACTTCATAAATGTAATTTTATAAAAAGTTCATCATTTTCTTTAATCACATCAACAGGACATCCATAGGTCTCCTCAATCAATCTTTTTACTATTATATCCTTTGGTTTTCCTTCATTTATGATTTTACCTGATTTCATAAGTATTACTTTATCAGCAACCATCATGGCGCGGAGGCTGTTATCACTGTAGCCAAGACTATTTTTAATCTTGCCACATCTAAGCCGAGTGCCCTTGCTTCTTCATCACTTATAGAAAGAACATTTAGACGCCATCTTAGGAGTATTAGAAAGAATGATCCCACTATTATCCATGGACAAGACCATGAGACATCATTCCATGATGCAGATGACAGACTCCCCATTAAGCAAACAATTATCCCCTGAAGTTTCTCAGGTTCTACAATGTAACGGATTATGTAATTTCCTGCTGTAAAGATTGTAGTGGTGATAATACCAGAAAGGACAAGGGATAATACTGTGGTCTCACCTTTTTTGACATTAGGTAGCTCATAAAAACGGCAAGAATTCCAAGGATGAATGCAAATGGTTGAACAGGCAAACTGTCTCCAAAGAAGGCTATAGAAATACTCGCTCCAAAAGCTGCACCACTTGACAAACCTAAGATG
>DUZI01000022.1 GCA_013349595.1 Nitrospirota bacterium | reverse complement strand
TCTTTTTTTACTTCACTGATTATTTTCGAGATCTCAGTTGCATCGCTTGAAAAATCTGTAATAATCAAATCAGGCAGGGAATTGTAGATGCTATCTAAGGCATTGGAGATTTTTTTGAAACTATTAATATTGTAAAATACACCTAGTTTGTCGTTTATAGTAGTAGAGATGGCGATGTCATTGATAACAAGAACTATATTTTGATTTTTAATCATCCTCTAGGTTAAACTCCCCTGATTCAGCTAATGAATCTTCCATCTCAGCAATGACTTCCTTTAACTCGTCTTTGCTAAGACCTACCCTTTGCCATGCAATAGGATTAATTGTAGGTATGAGATAATCACCTGCAAAACCAAATCCTTTTGCTCTCACAAGTATATCAGCCAAGTGAACCACTGCAGTCTGAATTGCATAATTTTTTGATAGTTGAGGCTTGTGATGATATTCTAAAATCTCAATAAGGCTTTTTGGAAAATTCCATCTTTGGCCAATCCATGCCCCTGTTTCTGAATGAGTCACAAAGAACAATTCTTTTTCTAAATCAATGAGCAATACATTTTTGTCAATTGCTTTTTTTATAAGCCCCTTGTATTCATCTAAAAATTTAAGTCCCATGGCAACCTTTCCAATATCATGAAGAATGCCTGCAACAGATAATTCCTCAATATCAGCTAAACCTTTTTTAGTGCCGATTATCTTTGAAGTGACCGCACAACCAATTGAATGTTCCCATAAGCCTTCCATAGTCTTCTTCATGGCCTCAAAGACAGATACGCCCAGTAACATGCCTTTAACGACATTTAGACCTAATAGTATTAATGCCTGATTTACAGAGGAAATTCTGCCTGGAAATCCATATATTGGTGAATTAACAACCTTTATCACCCTTGATGTAAGGACAGGGTCATTAGATATAAATGAACCTATGTCACTTAGAGATACCTTTGGGTCTTCAATGACAGACAGAAGTTTTCTTAAGGTGCTTGGTATTGTTGGCAATGTATCAATCTTTTCAATCTGTGACCTTAGGTTTTTAGTATCAATCATTTATAGGTCTCCTCAATATGTTCAATCATTAATTTATGAAGTAACACCATTTGTTCATTAGTGCCCGATTTTTGAAATCTTTCATTAATCTCATTTATTAATGCTTCTTTGCTTTTTGTCTTTGCTTGTGAGCCTTCTACATAAACAAAACTTATGTTCATGTTGTTGAGTTTATTAATCATTTGATCAGTAAGGATTGTTCCTTCTCCAAGCATTACCATACCTGAATCATTGATTACTGGTTTTAGAAGTTTCATCCCTGTTTTAACGTTAGCTATTGCAACTTTTGCCACGATAGACCTCCTATGTGCAAATTAATAGGATAAATATTATATCATAAAATAAAATTTTGCTTATTCGTTATTTTATTTTAGGCTTTTTTTATCACAAATCCAAAAGCAGCGATAGAACTGAAAACTTAATAAAATCAAGTAGGAAGGGCTGGTGAAGGATTTTTATACAACACCTTATAAAAAAGTTCCTAGGGGGGCTTTGTCGTAAGGCATTGTTTTAAATGTATAAATCAAAATTATAAATAAAATTTGTCGATTATAAAAATCCTGAAACAGCCTTTCCTAAGCGCTATTTTAAGGACAAACCAAAAATCAGCGATGGAAGTAAAAAGCTTAGTAAAATCAGCAAGTAAGATAGGAAGGGCTGGTGAAGGATTTTTATACGACACCTTATAAAAAAAGTTCCTAGGGGGGGCTTTGTCGTAAGGCATTGTTTTAAATGTATAAATCAAAAATATAAATAAAATTTGTCGATTATAAAAATCCTGAAACAGCCCTTACTATCGCTATTTTAAGGACAAACCAAATACTTGACAATACAATGAGATATTGTTGTACAATCACGGTTTAAAAGAGACAAATTAATATTTTATAAGGAGTGATTAAAATGACAAAAGCAGATATTGTGGCATTATTAATTGAAAAAAACGGACTTCAAAAAGCAGAGGCTCAATTAATTGTTGAGATTGTAATTGAAAAAATAAAAGAATCACTAATTGCTAATGAGACAGTTAAAATTTCTGGTTTTGGTACTTTTACAGTAAAAAAGAAAAATGCAAGGGTTGGTAGAAATCCTAAAACAAAGATAGAAGTCGAGATAACACCAAGAAGAGTAGTAACTTTTAAGGCTAGTGATCAGATAAAAAAAATATTAAAAATCAATAATGCAACATGATTTTGTTTAGGTAATGAATTCAATTAATGAGGATAATCAGCCCCCTTTTTACCTATCAAGAGAAAAACTCTTTTATAAGATTGGAGAAGTAAGTAAGATTGTAGGACTTGAAGCTTATATTATTAGGTATTGGGAATCCTTATTCCCAAATCTAAAACCTAAGAAGACCAAATCAGGACAAAGGGTATATACCAAAAAGGAGATTGATTTATTACTTTACATAAAAAAACTCCAGCAAGATGAAGGATATGCCATTGAAGGTATAAAGAAAAAGATTAATTCAAGGACTTCTGAATTAAATAATGACATTTTTTCAAGGAGAGATAATATAGAAATCAAAGACAGCAATCTTGTTGCCTTTGTAAAAGATAGATTGAAGAAAATACTTGAAGAGTTTTCTTGATTACTTATGTAGCTAAATTCTTTTGTAAATCAGTACGTAATTTAGAGATTGCCTTTTTACCATCTTCATCTAAATTTTCTTCAATATGATTTTTATTTGACTCTATAAATAGCAACAAGTCTCTGTTTTGCCACAAAAACTCCCTTACCATAAGTGTGATTGCCTCTATTGACTCTGGTTCATCTTTGTTCATCTCGTAGAGTAACTCGTGGTCATTTGGATCAAAGCCAAATTCGACTAAAAAGTATCTAAACATTTTTAATCTATTGTTTAAGCTTTTAAGTGGTTCTTTATTTTCAGAATAAGAAGAAACCTTGATTGTAGAATCATAAACTGATGATATCAAACTTAATCTTTTCTTTAGTTCTTTTTCTTTAATCTTTGTATTTTTTTTATTATTGTCCTCTTTTTCCATAACACACTGTAAAAGGCAATCAACAAATAAAGTATTAAATCTCTTTCTATTTAGATTAAGTGCAACTTTAATTTCTTTTAAACTTGTGAATTTCCAGGTAAGGGCATCTGCAACCTCTGCAACAGAAAGAATTTGTCCTAAAATAGATATTTCATTTCCCTTTAAACCTGAAGGATAACCACTACCGTCAAGCCTCTCATGGTGTTGTAATACTGCAACGGCACATTCCCCTTTTAGATCTGGGAAATTTTGAAGCATAAAATAACCTGTAGCAGGATGGACATGAATAAATCTTCTCTCTTCAGCAGTAACAATATGGTTTGGTTCTAAAATCTTTGGATCTGTATGCATCTCTCCCATGTCGTGTGTAATAGAGGCACATATTAATTGATCAGACTTTAAGGGCTCTAAATTATGGAAGAAAGAAAAATAGGCTGAGATAATTGAGGTCCTTAATAAGTGACTATATAATCTTGGCCTTGCATCTCTTACTACAGTAAGTCTATTTAGAATTGGTTTTGGTAAGTTGATTTCTTTTAATTTATTAAGTAAATATTTTGGATCGTCGATTGACCTTGCCAAACGAACAAAAAATAATTCATTTTGAATGATTGACTTTGCTTGACTAACTATGTCATTGATGGTAAGACAGTTTTCAATAGATACACTCTCTGTAATTGGTTTGATTAACTTGTGATTGACAATCTTTTCCCATATCTTATTTTTAATCTTTGTGCCAGATGAAACGAGTTTGATACCTGTTTCTGAATAGATGTCTTCTTCTGCAACGATAGACTGTTTTTCACCTAATTCAGAGACAGTCCGATTAAAAATGGACTCTCCTTGAGATAACTCCTCCTTTGATATATAAGGGACTTTTATCTCATCATTCATAATTGGATATCTATTATCAAATCTTTATCTCAACACCTGCAAATAGCCATCTGCCAGGCATTATTACAGAATTAATGTCGTAATATGTCTTGTCTGTAAGGTTTTTGCCTTCTATAAATAAATTGCCTTTGATTTTATTGTATTTGACAGGCTTTGTTATCTTAAGGTCGAGGAGTGTATAAGAATCTTGATAAATCCTTTTGAGGTGACTTATTAAAATAGTGCCTTTTATATCAAAAGGTAATTGGGAATTGATGGTTAGGTTTACTTTATGTCTAAGATAGTTTAGATACCCTGATTGTAAAGTGGCATTGTTTCTTTGATTTAGCCAAGAGTAATCAAATTTTATACTATTAGATTTATAAAAAAATATAACAGCACTCGTAAGACCAGTTGTATCTACCTTGTTTATATTGTCAGAAATCCAATAATCTCCCATCTTTAACCAGTCAATAATATTACTTCCCCACTTTTGAAAAAGGGTAAATGATGTCATAAAATTTTCTCCATAAAAATCCATACCACTTTCAATCTGCCATACCTTTTCAGGCTTGAGATTAGGGTTGCTTTTATGAACTGGTGATGTGTAATAAAGCTCTGTATAACTTGGTAATCTAAAAGATTTATTGATTGCCATACGGGCTTTAATATCTTTTGTTAATTTATATAAGGCACTAAAAGAGGGCGAAAGCTCAAAATCTACCCCCCTATCGTAGTGGTCAAGTCTTAAATCAAGATTTATTATTGATTTGTCAAGGTATTTTTTTATTCCACCAAATAGGGCCTGATGACTCCTTTTATTATTACCAAGCCTTGTGCTGTCAATATTGTCATAGGATAATTCAAATCCTGTGATGAATTTGCCATAGTTTGTATCTATATATAAAGGAACGGACATGGACAAGTAGTTGGTTTTGTGTGTGTTGTTATAAAAACTGGGATTGTCTCTAATAAGAACATAGTAATCATAATGGTGGCGGTAAATGAATGTGGGGGATATTTTTACAGCCTCAATTTTAAAATCCCCTTTACCTGCTAATAGAAATGACTTGGTATGTTCCCACTGCATAGGATATTTTGCAGTGTAAAAACTATTTGCACCAAATTTCTTTTCTGAAAAACCAGTTATTAAATTTAGGTGATTGCTATTTAAAAAGGCATTAAAGATCTTATTATCAAAGTCAGTATTTATCTTATAACCATCAGACTTCTGTCCTTCAAAGCCAAATCTTACATTAACAGGTATTGGCAATGTAAAGGCAATATTCTTTCGCTGGTAGCTGTTATCACCAAGCTTTACGCCTCCTGAGATGATACTGTCTGATTTGTCTTTGGTGATAATGTTAATAATTCCACCAAAACTACCATGACCATAAACAGCACTACTTGCACCTGGCATTATCTCAATCCTTTCTATTTCATTGATACCAATAGGAATATCACTATGAAAATGACCTGTTTGTGGGTCATTAACCCTAATGCCATTAATCAAAAACAAAGTCTGTTCAAAACTCCCACCCCTTATACTAATATCTGATTGGATACCAAAGGGACCCCTTTGCATTACATCTATAGTACTTAGATATCGTAGTGCCTCATCGATAGAGTTTGCACCGTAGTCTTTAATCTCATCAGACTCTATTACTTCAACCTGTTGAGATAGTTCTTTTAATGGAACTGCAAATCTTGCAGAGGAGACAATTATTTCTGAAAGCCGTGTTTCTGATGCAAAGGTTGTCTCAGAGAAGATTAATACTAATATACTAATCCAGATTAAAAGCCTCTTCGTCTGAAATCTCATTATATACCTCCTTTATAATCTCATTAAGAATGGTTTCATTAATTTTTAATATTTCAAATACATGAGGATCTAAAAGTGGAATCAAATTATCACCTGAATAGCCAAAACCAAAGGCTTTTATTAGGCAATCTGCAAGGTTTACTATGGAACAATGTATCTTTGCATTTTTTGACATTGTGGGATGATGGTGGTATTTAATTGTTTCCGTTAAGACAATGGGGAAATTCCATTTATGGGCAAGCCATGAACCTACATCTGCATGGGTAACTTCAAAAATATTTATTTCTTCTTCAAGGATATAAGTTTCACCATTTTTACTATTTAAAAGGACTGCTCTATATTTTTGTGGATATTTGGTGTTTAATATTACCTTGCCTATATCGTGTAAAATTGCTGATACGGTGATGTCTTCAATAAGATCAACATTTAGGGTCAATTCCGCTATAATCTTTGATGCCTCTGCACAACCAGCAGAATGTAGCCAAAGACCCTCCATGGTCTTGTCCATATAATTAGATACCATCACCCCTAGTAATATTCCTTTGACAGAATTAATACCAAGCATTAGCATTGCTTGATTGACACTTGTTATTGGATGGGAGAACCTACTTTTAAAGATAGGGGAGTTGACAAACTTAATAACCCTTGCAGTCAAGGATGGGTCTTTTAATATAAATTTTGAAAGCTCATTCATTGATACGGCAGGGTCTTCAATAAGGACAAGGAGTTTTCTCAACATAGGTGCGATAGTGGGTATGTTGTTTATATTTTCAATGTCGTATCTTAATTTTACATTCATTGTTTTATTAAATGTCTCGCTTTTGAATTAGACTTCTGTCACACAGGACTTTACTACTTAATCCTAACTCTTGAGATAGTTTTTTTGGATACCTCGAGGGCTTCACTTATTGTAAAAAAAACCACGGTCAGAGGTGCCTGGGATCCCTGAGTCAGTGATTAACGCAATTTTTAAATCTGCCTTGAGCCTTGCCATGATTTGATTTGAAATCGAGTAGTGATTTAACAATTTTAGTGAATGCCTTGTGTTTTCAATTGCTATCAAATCAACATCTTTGAGTATCCTCAGTGCCTTCAGGTAATATCCTCAAGGTTTCCTATGGGCGTTGAGACCACATAAAGCACAGCCAAAAGTTAAGTCCCTTTTGTCATTCCGCAGAGATTTTTGCCTATCTCAAGTTCTTTTCGCTTCTTCTCATCTGGGTTTATAATGCCAAGATTGACCTTCCTAATCTCCTGATATCTTTCTGGATTTGCAGGAAGACTTGAGTTTACATATTCAAGAAACTTTGTAAAATCTTTTATCTGATAAAGATCGCTTTCCTTACGAGCAGTCCCCATAGTCAATGTTACCACGCCATTGTCTTGTTCCTTTATTGAGCTTGCATGAGAAGGAAAGATGACAACATCATCTCCAAGACTTGCATAACGGCTAAAGAGTGTATCATAAAGCAACCTTGTCCATTCCTCTGAAGCACCACCTAAATCAGGCCTTCCAATACTTGTTTTCATTATCAAATCACCAGTAAAAAGGTACTTGTTATTGACTAATAATGAGGTGCTACCTGGTGTATGCCCTGGTGAATGGATTACCTTAATTGAACATTTCCCGAAACTTAAAGTATCACCATCTTTGAGATGGGAATACTTAAAGGTAGCATTTTGGGCATCAATGGGGTTCATAAAATAATTTGTACCTGTAATATCCGCAATCTCCTTGCCACCAGATATGTGGTCTGCTTGAAGGTGCGTGTCAAAGACATATTTGACCTTTGCCTTTAGTTCATCAACCTTTTTAAGTATTTTATCTGTATGTCTTACCGCATCAATAACTACTGCCTCACCATCAGATATTAATAAGTGAGTTATGCACCCTCTTGCTACCCTATATATTTGATAGATTTCAGGGTCATCAGTACATTTGTGGGTTTCATAATATTCTGTCCAAAGGTCAATCCCACCTTCAAGTGATTGTGCATCATAGCCTTTCTCAAGTAACATCTCGGCAGTATATTTTGATGAATCACCATGGGCACAAATTGTAATAATTGGCTTATCTTTAGGGAATTTTGAAAGGTGTCTTTCTTCTTCTCCAACAAAGTCCTCTTGAGGTATATTAAGGGTCTCAAATTCATATCTACCCTCAACCTTACCGTCTTTAAAGTCATCTTCATTTCTAAGGTCAAAGACAAATTTAACCTCATCATTGTCAAGCATTTGTTTAAAAATTTGCGGCGAGACTAAGAGCTCCTTTTGCATGGTTGTCTCCTTTAGAGAGTATTTTTAAAAGACATGAGCCATCTGATATGACTTTTTTCTTCATTAATTATCTCATCAACGATTTCTTTTTCCTTGACTACATCCCTAATCCCATAAAAATAGAGCAAGGTCTCTTTTTCAAAACCAATCGCATAAGTGACAGCATCACCTATATCTTTAAGTTTTTCCATAGAGGGCAGGGATTTATTTTTACCAAGGAAAAACTCTGACTCCACAATAGCCCTAAGATAAAGTGATGCTTCATACCAGCCATCTTCAACCTTTTTATCAACCATTTCTAGTAATTCTGAAAAGGTCTTCTCGTGGGCAAGTTCTTTGTTTGCAAGGGTAGTAAATAGTTCCTTTAATCTTTGTTCATTTTTGAATCTTTCACATATAGTAGTATAAAACTGGTATCCTAACTTCTCAGTCTGGATTGCCTGCTCAAGCACCTCTTTAATTGTAAAAGTATTACTCATACATTTACCTCCTATTCAATCTTTAAAAGTTTTTTTAGACGAGTGTCTGCCTTGATAATCTCATCAACATTATCCCCTGTTATATCCCAAGAATATTCACCCTTTGAATTTCTGTGAACCTTTATTCGTAGTGGTTTTTTGGGTTTCATCTGTTGAACTGGTTGTTCCTTTGTGAATTTAAATGAGGGATTATTATCTTTTTTCTCCTGAGCAAAGGCAAAGGTTGATATAAAAAGGGTTATAAGTGTAAATATTAATAATCTCTTTATTACCATGGGTGTTTATTTTATCATTTTGTCTTGTTACTTTGTAAAATCTCTATGGTATCACCCAAAAATAGCGATAGGAAGGGCTGTTTCAGAATTTTTATAATTGATGAATTCATTGTTAATTTTGCTTTATTCGCAATGCCTTTTGCTAAGGTTTCTCAAGATTTCTCTTATAAGATATCGTATAAAATTTTTTCACCAACCCTTCCCACTTGATTTTGTTAAGTTCTCAGTTCTATCGCTGATTTTGTGGTATCTATTTGTAATAGGGTATCGTCTATCTCTTCCAAAGGCCCTCTGCGAAATCTTGACACCAGGCGGAGATTGTCTCCTCTTATATTCACTTTGGTCAATCATCTTGATAGTTTTAATGACTGTATTTGGATTAATCTTTGATAAATCTATAATCTCTGAAATAGTTCTATCTTGTTCAATATAAAACTCTATTATAATGTCTAATTCATCATAAGGAGGTAGTGAATCAGAGTCTTTTTGATTTTCTCTTAATTCTGCTGTTGGTTCCTTTGTTAAAACTCTCTTAGGTATTACAATCTGTCCTGAAGAGTCATTAATCCAGTGACAAATCTTATAAACCATAGTCTTTGATAGGTCTTTTAATACTGCAAAACCTCCAGCCATGTCACCATATAATGTTGCATAACCCACACTCAACTCTGATTTATTGCCAGTAGTAAGTACGAGATAATTAAATTTATTTGACAAAGCCATAAGGATATTGCCTCTAATCCTTGCCTGTAGATTTTCCTCTGTCAAGTCTGTTTTTAGGTTCTCAAATACCTTAGATAGTGTTGATAAATAAGCATCAAAGATATCCATAATTGATAACTCTATGCTTTTGATTTTAAGTCTTTGAGCCAATTCATTGGCATCTTCAATACTTTCCTGTGAGGTAAACCTTGAAGGCATAAGGACACCTAATACATTATCAGCCCCAAGTGCATCTACTGCAATCTTTGCAGTGAGGGATGAATCAATTCCACCACTTAGACCAATACAGACCTTTTGGAAACTGTTTTTTTTGACATAATCCCTTGTGCCTATAACAAGGGCATTGTATATTTCTTCTTCAATAGAGCATTGTGTTTGAACAGGAACAATGTTTATTCGTGGTTTTTTACGAGAGATTGATTTATTGTTTATCAATATTGTTTCAATGGGATATAAAGTATTAAAGGCGTTCCGCTTTCGTCTTCGTGGGTCGTGGAGCCTTTTATTATAGACATCTCCCAAATCAATATCTGCTATCAACAGGTCTTCATCAAATCTCCTTGCCTCTGCGATTATATTTCCACCACAGTCAATAATCATACTTCCACCATCAAAGACTAATTCATCCTGTCCTCCAAAGCTATTAACATGGGCAATATAAACAAGATAATCATTTGCCCTTGTGCAGAGCATTTTCTTTTTAAAATCAGACTTGCCTGCATAAAAAGGTGAGGCATTGATGTTTATTATTAATTCTGCACCAGAGAGAGACTGCCAATAAGATGGACCATTTGGATGCCAAATATCTTCACATATATTAACCCCAAAGGAAAAATCATTGGTCTTAATGATTGGGCATGAATTACCTGCCTTGAAATACCTATCTTCGTCAAATACACTGTAAGTGGGAAGAAAAATCTTGTGATACCTATGTATTATCTCTTTTTTGTGAATTACTGCTAAGGCATTGTAAATATCATCACTTGAGTCAACAAAACCAACTATTGCAATTATATCATCAACATTTCTTGCTAAAGACATTAAGGCATTAATATTATCATCAATAAACTGAGGCCGCAACAAAAGGTCTTCAGGGGGATAACCAGTAATTGCCAATTCTGGAAAGGCAATAATGTCTGCCTTATAATCCTTTGCAGTATTTATGAAATCTTTGATTTTTTCTATGTTACCCATTATATCACCAAGACAGGGATTAAATTGTCCTAAGGCAATCCTTGCTATCTTTGACATCTTTAAATCTCCTTTCTTTAGTCAAATGAAAATCTCCGTTCGGCGGTATATGATACTACAATTCATTTATTTTAGCTGATTGCTATTTGGTATAATTAAAAACTATGAATAGTCCTATTAGAATGATTTTTGTTCTTTACATTGTGATTACAATCCTCTCCTTTTTAGTCCTTGACATCTTGATAAATTACAACTCAAAGATTGATGAATTCATAATCAAAGCAACACTCTTTTTGGTAATCTTAATTTCTGCTTATTATTTCATAAACTGGCTTGTCATAGAACCCCTTAGTGAACTAAAAGAAAATTTGAATAAATGTAAAGATGGCTTATTAATTAAAAGAAATCAAAAAAGTAATTTCCACAGGGAGATTGAAACAATCATCGACGACATTCAAGAATTAGCAACATTTATCCAGCATATAGAAGAGGATTTAATCACTAGATTAAGATTTTTTGAAAACCTATTTAAAACGATGAAAATGGCTGTGGTAGCCTTAGATAACGAAATGAAGGTTATTTATTATAATCCTTTTGCTGAGTATGTATTTGGTTATAGGAGAGAAGAAATAATTGGAAAGACAGTTATGGAGTTACATTCAAGAGAAAAGGTATCTGAAGAGAAATTCCAAAATGCCATTAATCTTGTGAAAACGCAGGGATACTATAAATATACGATAAAAAGACAAATTGAAGATAAGTTATTGTATTTTGAATCTACAGTATTTGCCATTTATGATGAAAAAAAGCAGATTGAAGGTTACGTGCTAACAAACGAAGATGTATCTGATAAGGAAAGACACAACAAAAGACTATATTTACAATATGAGATAAATAAAATACTAGTAGAGGCTTTAGACATGGAGAGTGCCCTGAGAGAGGTTTTGAGGTTAATCTGTGATAACATGTGGTGGGAATACGGTGAGATCTATTTGGTTGACAGACAAAGTAGTTATCTAAAATATGACTTAAAATACAATTTGAATGAAACCTCTACTTATAGTCATAAAGGTTTAGATAAAGGGAATATAGGGGATTTGATGAGTGGCATTGTCTTAGATATAGAAGGGAGACAGGGCAAGATTGGTTTAATGACCTTTTCAAGTAAGGTCTTATATAACTTTGACGAAAGCCTTAAAAAGACCCTTGAGACTATTTGTAAAATAACAGGTTTTTTCATAGAAAGACAAATGGCCCTTAAAATAGCGATAGGAAGGGCTGTTTCAGGCTTTTTATAATCGACAAACTTTATTTAATTTTGCTTTATTCATTATAATGCAATGCCTTATGACAAAGCCCTAGGAACTTTTTTTTATAAGGTGTCGTATAAAAATTCCAC
>DUZI01000021.1 GCA_013349595.1 Nitrospirota bacterium | reverse complement strand
TGATATAATAAAGAAATGTTTGAAATTTGTCAAGACCTCCTTTATACTTTAAAATAGCGCTTAGGAAGGGCTGTTTCAGGATTTTTATAATCGACAAATTTTATTTATAATTTTGATTTATACATTTAAAACAATGCCTTATGACAAAACCCAAGGAACTTTTTTTTATAAGGTGTCGTATAAAAATCCTTCACCAGCCCTTACTATCTTACTTGCTGATTTTACTAAGCTTTTTAGTTCTATCGCTGATTTTGGGTTATAATCCCAAAGGGGATTTATGAGCAATATTTTATCAATAGCTGGATTTGACCCAACCTCTGGTGCAGGGACACAGGCAGATTTAAAGGTTTTTGCAAGGTTAGGTGCCTATGGCTTGTCGGTAGCTACCTCAATAACTATTCAAGACTCAAGGGGTGTTTATGATGTATTACCCATTGACAGCAAATTTTTCTTCAGGCAGTTATCCTGTCTTGCCAATGATTTTGATATTAATGGCATCAAAATTGGAATGGTCTTTTCCCCTGAAACTGTATTAGCACTGTGCAAATTTTTAGAGTCCTTTAAAGATATTCCTGTAATTTACGACCCCGTTATTTCCTCATCGACAGGGTATTTATTGATGAAAAAAGAGACATTAAGAGCAATTATTAAAAATCTCATCCCTCTAACAACAGTAATTACACCAAATATCAAAGAGGCAGAGATGATAATAGGCAAAAGAATCAAAACCTTAGATGATCTTAAGGATGCAGTAAAAGTCCTTCATAAAATTGGTGCAAATAATGTAATAATTACAGGAGGGCATTTTGATAAAATAGATAACAAACAACTTACCCTTGAGACTATTTACGATGGAAAGGAGATCTTTTTTATAAAAGGGAAAAAACTCAAAGGTGAATATCATGGGACAGGGTGTGTCTTTTCATCGGCGTTGACCTTTTATATGACTGAAGGATTTGATTTATTAATGGCTTCAAAAAAAACAAGGAGATTTGTTTATCGTTCTATTAAAAGGTCTCAACACATTGGTGAGGGCATGAGATTATTAATTTTGTGATATAATTTATCTCTATGTTTAAACATAACATAATTGACGAAATAACAATAGATAGTATCCCTAAAGTCCCCCTTGTGCTTAATAACATATCTTCAAGATTCGTTCAGGACAATAGAATTATCCTTCTTGAGTTCCGTAATAACATTTTAAAAATTGCCCTTGCTGAACCAATTGACTGGAGTATTGTTGAAGCCATTGAATCATCTCTGGTGGCAGAGGTGCAAGTATATAAAGTAAGCAAAGAGGTAATAGATGAATATATCTCAAGGTTTTACGGGCAGGATTCACAAAATATAGGTAAAATGATTGAAGACATAGCTGAAGAGGGACTGTCTTTTAGAAAGGACGAAGAGGAAGATATTGGGCACTTAAAAGACCTTGCCTCTGAAGCCCCAATTATAAGACTTGTCAATATTTTAATTACAAGGGCTGTTGAAAGCAGGGCAAGTGATATACATATTGAGCCCTTTGAAGATGAGTTGAAGGTTAGGTATCGTATTGACGGTGTTTTACATGAGGTTGAATCAATACCCAAAAACCTCCAACCTGCTATAGTTTCAAGGGTAAAGATTATGGCAAAACTAAATATTGCAGAAAGGAGACTGCCCCAAGATGGTAGGATCAAACTTAAGGTTAACGACAAAGAGATTGATTTAAGGGTCTCAACAGTTCCCATTGTAAATGGAGAAAGTTTGGTTATGAGAATATTAAGAAAAGAAGGGATTGTAATTGACCTACCCCAATTGGGTTTCTTACCAAATACACTTAAGGATTTTGAAGCCCTTATAAAAAAACCAAATGGAATTATATTAGTCACAGGCCCTACAGGCAGTGGAAAGACAACAACCCTTTACGGTGCCCTTGATAAGATTAACTCACCAGATAAAAAGATAATCACCGTTGAAGACCCTGTGGAATATCAATTAAAGGGTGTAAATCAAATACAGGTGAAATCAAGCATAGGTCTTAACTTTGCCACAACTCTAAAACATATAGTCCGCCAAGACCCAGATATAATAATGATTGGGGAGATTAGGGATCTTGAGACCGCAGAGATTGCCATACAGT
This sequence comes from Nitrospirota bacterium, assembly GCA_013349595.1. Lineage (GTDB taxonomy): Bacteria > Nitrospirota > Thermodesulfovibrionia > Thermodesulfovibrionales > Dissulfurispiraceae > DUZI01. The sequence continues at coordinate 10,220 of DUZI01000021.1, read as the reverse complement.
CAGCCTTGACAGGGCACCTTGTTTTTTCTACCTTACATACAAATGATGCCCCGAGTGCGATTACAAGACTAACTGACATGGGAGTTGAGAAATTCTTGTTGTCTTCAACTATTAGGGGTATTATGGCTCAAAGGTTAGTTAGGGTTATTTGCCCCCAATGTAAGACTATTGATAAAGATGACATTGGCAAGGAAGACATAAAGCTATTAACAGGCATGGATGGTTTTGAACTTTACAAAGGCAAGGGATGCGAATATTGTGCAAATACAGGTTTCTATGGTAGGACAGGCATTTATGAACTATTGATAGTAGATGAAAAAATGAGGACACTAATCCTTTATAATACCGATTCAAGCACCCTCAGGGCAGAGGCGAAAAAGGCTGGGATGAAAACCCTGATTGAAGATGGTTTTATTAAAGCTATTAATGGTGTTACCACATTCACAGAGGTTTTAAGGGTTACACAGGAGTAAATTGGTGCCTAACTTTGCCTACAAAGCGTCCACCAAAGAAGGTGTCCTTATTGAAGGTAATTTTGATGCCCCTGATGAGAGATATGTAGTTGACAGACTAAAAAAGACAGGGCTTATACCCCTTGAAATCAACCCTGTTGATGAAGGTTTAAGAAGGAGATTTTTCTCTGGTATTTCTGCAAGAAATGTCCTTTCTTTTACAGCTCAACTGTCAACTATGTTGAATGCAAGACTCCCCCTTGATAGAAGTTTAAATATCTTGGCGAACATTTGTGATAATAAGCAACTTACAGAGATAATCTCCTCAATCTTAAGCTCAATCAGGGAAGGTAGCTCCTTTTCAGAGGCACTTGGCAGACACCCCAATATTTTCCCTAAATTATATGTGAATATGGTCAAGGCAGGCGAAGTTGGTGGTGTCTTGGAAATAGTACTTGAAAAATTAGTTGATTTCCTTGAATCCTCAAGGGAACTAAAAGATAGTGTTTTTTCGGCCATGATTTATCCCTCAATACTATTAACAACAGGCACCCTCTCAATCATAGTTTTACTTACATATGTTTTGCCAAAATTTTCATCTATCTTTTCAGAAATGGGCACGACTTTACCTTTTACCACTACTTTGTTAATATCTGTCAGTTCAAAACTACAGGATTATTGGTGGATTGCCTTTATATTCTTTGTAGCGGTTATTATTTTTATAAACCGTTTTATAAATACCGATGAAGGTAGAAAAATATGGGACAAATCAAAACTCAGGCTTTTTGGTAATTTAATCCAAGAGCTTGAGACAGCAAGATTTACCAGAACATTAGGGACATTACTAAAAAGCGGGGTGCCACTCATTCAGGCCTTAAATAATGTAAAGGACATTACAAACAACACTATTGTTACAGCTGCTATTGAACAAGTTGCAAAGGATGTCAAGGAAGGGAACACTATTTCTGACTCACTCAGTAAGACAAATATCTTTCCAAAGTTGGCACTGTCTATGATAAAGGTTGGTGAGGAATCAGGACAGCTTGAAGAGATGCTTTTAAAAGTAGCTAAAAACTATGAAAGGTCTCTTAAGCAGTCAATCAAGCGATTTGTTGGATTTATTGAGCCTGTGATGATATTAACGATGGGTTTGATAATTGGTTTTATAGTCCTTTCTATGCTCTCTGCCATATTCAGCATAACTGATTTGCCCTTTTAGAGATGGATTTCTTTAATAATAAAGGCTTTACACTCCTTGAGATGATTATAACCATGTTTTTGATAATTGTAATAGTGGGACTTTCATCTGTATTTTTTGTATCACGACAACCCTCAGAGGAGTTGAAAAGATCAGTGAGAGATATTGTCACTACAGTAAGGTATGCCCGTTCACTTGCACGAACAGTCGGTGAGGTCACGGTCATAAATATAGACATTGATAATAAGAAGTTTGGTATTGAAGGCAAAGGCGACAGACCTTTACCTGATAAAAGCACTATCAATATTACTGACCCTGTAAATGGGATTACTTCAAATGGAATTTATAGGATAGAGTTTTATCCATCAGGGCTTAGTGGCTTTGCCCAAATCAAGATTGAAAGTGGAGATAGCAAGTTTACAATCATCCTTGACCCAGTTATAGGGGCATATGTATCTAATTAACAGAAAAGACAAAAGTGGCTTTACCCTGCTTGAGGTTATGGTGGCAGTATCTATACTTGCCATTGCTGTTACCGTAATATTTCAAATCTATTCCACTAATATCAAATCCATATCCCTGTCTGAAAAATATCTAAATGCCCTCATAGTGGCTGAAGAAAAGATGAATGAGTTGTCCCTTCAAAAGGAAATAGGGGATACCTTAAATGTTACAAAGACAAATGACGGGCAGATAATAAAGTCCGAAATCATAAAAACCCTTGAAGATAGAACCTCTGACTTGCCTGTTATTGTCTATGAATTGAAGGTAACTGTCTATTGGCAGGAAGGGAAAAATGAAAAATCAGTAAACCTTAAAACACTCAGGTTGGTTGATAAGACAATTTAGATGAATAATCAAAAGGGCTTTACACTCCTTGAGTTGATTATTTCCATTACATTGATGGCACTTATTGTGACCATTTCTGTAAATGGCTTTAGGCTTGCTTATCGTTCCATAGACAAGATAGAACTAAAGACAGAGGAGATGGAAAGGACAAGGGCTTATCTTTCAATTATTGATGCACAGGTTAGGTCTTTGTTATACACCCTTGAGACAAAAGATACAGAGAAGTTTAATTATATTGTTGGTGACGAAGGTTTTTTACAATTTGTATCTAATACCTCTCTCTGGGATAGAGAGAGCGGTTATGTATTGGTTAAATACAAGGTTCAACAAGATGGAAGGGGTAAATATGACCTTTTCATTAGTGAGAGTAATCTAAATGGAGAGGGCACACTTTCAGCCCATATATTAAAGGGTTGGGATAAAATAGCCTTTCAATACAGTTACGCAGATATACTACATGGAGAAGATTCATGGCATAAGACCTTTTCAGAAAAATTGGGCACACCAAAGATTATCAGACTAACCTTGCAAAATGGCTCAACTACTCATATACATAACATGAAGGTTCATGACCTTAGAAGGATTGACGGACACAGACCATGAGGCTATCACAAAGAGGTATAGTGCTAATACTTGTTTTATGGATATTGACTATATTAATGGTCTTGTCTTTGTCTTTGTCCTATGCAGTAAAGACTGAATTGATGGCAACCTTTGCCTTTAAAGAAGAACTTGAAAATAAATACCTTGCCTATGCAGGGGTAGAGAGGGCAAAGCTGGAACTGGTTTACAGGAAAATCCATAGAAATATTGAAGATGAGGCATGGAATGATGATGGGACAATTTACGACTTCACCGATGGTAAAAGTAAGGTTTCTGTAAAGATTACCAATGAGACAGGTAAGATTGATATAAACTATGCACAAGAACCAGTCTTAAGAAGGCTTTTTGTGAATCAAGGCTTGACTGAAGAACAGGCAGAAGAGATTGTTGATTGTATAATGGATTGGAAGGACTTAGATGATGCAGTAAGGCTCAAAGGTGCAGAACAAGGGTATTATTCATCTCTGAAAAATCCATACAAAGTGAAAAATGCTCATCTTGAAAGTGTGGATGAATTGCTCTTTGTAAAAGGAATAACAAGGAATTTGCTTTATGGGGGTAATGGAAAAAGGGGAATAATTGACCTCCTTACAATTTACTCAAAGACGCCTCTGATTAGCATCAATTCAGCACCCTTAGAGGTCTTAAAGGCTATACCGGGTATAACCCATGAAATGGCAGAGGCTATAATAGAGAGGAGGAAGGGAAAGGTCTTACAAAATCAGCTAGATATTAAAGATATTCTTACAGATTCCGCATTAGAGGCAATGAAATATATAAGCTTTCAAAAGCATATATTATATACCATTGAATCAGAGGCATCTTCAGATGGTAAATTTACCTATGGAGTAAGGACAGTTATTGCACTGCAAGGCAATAATCAGTTTACGACTTACTATTACAAAGAACCAGCAAAAATGAGGAGGCAATGAAGAAACAACTTTACCATAAATTAGATTTTCAAAAGGTTTTGCAAACCATATCTCAATGGGTTCACAGTGCGGTATCAGTTGATAAATTATTTAGCCTTGCACCATTGGATAGTATTGATGAGATTAGGTTAAGGAGTGACCAGATAGACGAAATAAGAAAGATAAGACAAGTAGGCAAGTCTGTCCAATTTGAAAGTTTTGAAGACCTTATGCCTTTAATAAAAAAAGTTACCCCTCAAGGTTCAATGCTTGATGCCCTTGAGCTTTATAACTTTATCCCTTTCTTATATAACATTGAGGAAATTCTCTCTATTGCAGAGTCATCAAATAAATTGAAGGTAATCTCCCAGTCAATAACCTCTCATCAGGACTTGCTGATAAGACTTAAAAGGTCAGTAAATTCTGAAGGTGAAGTCCTTGATACCGCTTCACCAGCCCTTAAGGAAATCAGAAGGGCTATCAAAAACCTTGAAGGCAGGATAAGAAAGAAGCTTGAAGACATAATCCAATCAGAAGAGGTCTCTATATTTCTTCAAGATACCTTTATCACTCAAAGATCAGGCAGATGGGTTATCCCTGTAAGGATGGATTCTAAGGGTATGATATCAGGGGTAGTTCACGATGTATCAAAATCTGGAGAGACTGCCTTTATTGAGCCCCTCTCAATTATTAATCTAACAAATGAGTTAGAAAACCTTAAAGCCGATGAAAAACTTGAAGAGGTCAAGGTTCTTAAGGAATTATCGCAACTTATAAGGATAAATTCACAAAGTCTGGGTAATAATTTTCAAAATCTTGTCTATTTTGATGTGTTAAATGCAATATCCCTTTATGCTGACGAATTTTCTATGGAGCGTCCAATAGTACATGATGAATTGGAGATAAATCTCTTTGATGCAAGACATCCCCTTTTGTATAGTCAATTTAAGAACAAGGGGATAGAAAACCAATTGGTACCGTTAAATATAAGACTTCATCACTCAAATCCGATAATGGTAATCACAGGACCTAATGCAGGTGGAAAGACCGTAGTTATAAAGACTGTGGGTTTGTTGACCATCATGGCTCTTACAGGGATGCACATCCCCTCTGCATCTATGTCAAGGATTCCCTTTCTCAAAAAGATACTTGCTGATATTGGTGATGAACAATCGATTGAAGATAGTATATCAACCTTTGCAGGACATATATCAAATTTATCAGATTTTATTGATAAGGCAGATAAATCATCTCTTGTATTGATTGATGAACTCGGTACTGGAACTGACCCTATAGAAGGCTCTGCACTTTCTTCGGCAATCTTATTGGAATTAAGAAATAGGTGTTCCCTTGTAATAGCCAATACACACCTCTCGGAGATAAAGGGATTTGTCTATAGGACTGAAGGGATGATTAATGCAGCAATGGAGTTTGACCCAAAAACATTCAGGCCAATGTATAAATTAAGTATCGGCATGCCAGGACAATCTTATGCCTTTGAGACTGCAAATAGATATGGGCTTCCTGAAAGGGTTATTGAGTCAGCCAGAGAATTGCTTGGTAGTCAAAAGATTGAACTTGATAATCTTATTAAAGAATTACAAGACAAGCGAGTTTATTATGAAAATCAATCAATGGAGTTACAAAAAAGGCTTGCAGAACTTGAGGAGCTTAAAGAGGGTATAAAGTTACAACTTAAAGAGGCAGAGAATAAAAGACAAGATATCCTTGAAGAGGCTTACAAAGAAGCACAATCAATAATAGAAAAGACAAGGGAAGAGTTATTTACACTGTTTGATGAGGCAAAAAAACAGGATAAACAAACCATTAAGGCATCAATAAAAAAGGCTGAAAAATTAAATGACCAGATAAAGCAATCAATTCAAGCAATCAAACCTGATAAGTCTTTAAGTCTAAACATAGCTGATATAAAAGTAGGTGATAAGGTATATTCACAAATTGCTGATGACTATGTAAATGTTGTCTCAGTGAATAAAAGACAAAACAGGCTCAAGATAAATCTCAGGGGGATTGAGTTTGATGTCCCTGTCGAAGACATAAGGGAATTGAATAATAAAAAAGGAGAAATCAAAGAGGGGGCTATTAATATCACAAAACAAGAAGATATTCCCTTATCAAAGATCAATCTCATCGGCAAAAGGGTAGATGAAGCCTTAAGTGAAATAGAGCCTTTTATAAATCATTGCTTTTTATCTGGCATTAAGGAAACTCAAATTATACATGGTATTGGCACTGGTGCACTTAAAAGGGCAATCAGAGACTTTCTTAAAGGACATAGTCTCATAAAGGCTTATAGAGATAGCAACCCTTCAGAAGGTGGTCCAGGGGTAACAATAGTTAGTTTCTATTAAATTCAGACAGTTAAGAATTCAGCCCTGTTATCAGCTGAGTCTAGTTTTTCGTTTGTTAAGATGTATTAAAGGTTTACATAAGCTAACCTCATCATAATTGATGAGATAATTTTTTTTCTGAGGTGATATGATGTCTCAAGTACAGAGGAGTCATTGGACAAGTAGAATAGGTTTTGTACTTGCATCTGCTGGTGGTGCAGTAGGATTAGGAAATATTTGGCGTTTCCCTTATATGACCGGTGAAAATGGTGGCAGTATTTTTATCCTCATCTATCTTGGATGTGTGATACTTTTAGGGCTGCCAGTTATGATTGCTGAAGTATTAATTGGTAAGACCACTCAACTTAACCCTGTAGGTGCCTTTAGACAGTTAGCTGGTTCAAAAAGTCCATGGCAAGTCCCTGGATATATGGGTATATTAACTGCTTTTACAATACTATCATTTTATTCTGTTGTTGCTGGTTGGTGTATAGCCTTTTTATATAAGGCTGTAACTGGTGTCTTTAGTTCAGGCATAAGTTTTGAAGAAATTAACAATATATTCAAAAAACTCACTTCATCCCCTATAGAACAAGGTATTTTTCATAGTATATTTATGTTTTTTACAGTACTTATAGTGTATGCGGGGGTCAAAAAGGGTCTTCAAAGATGGTCTGAGATACTCATGCCTCTACTAATACTTATAATTATCATCCTTATAGGTTATGGATTGACCTTATCAGGTGCAAAGGATGGAATGAGATTTTTATTAGAACCACAACCAAATAAGCTCACCCATAAGTCAATAATGGATGCTGTTGGACAGTGTTTTTTCTCCCTAAGTCTTGGCATGGGAGCCATGTTGACCTATGGTAGTTATATGGATAGAAAAGACAAGGTAGTAAGCCCATGTCTTTGGGTGGTTTTCATGGATTCTGCAATTGCCCTGCTTGCTGGTATAGCTGTTTTTACTATAGTTTTTACATATACAACTGACTTATCTCAAGGTCCTGGTTTAGTCTTTGTAGTCCTTCCAAATATCTTTTCTAAAATGCCCTTAGGGACATTGTTTGCCATCTTATTTTTTACCCTTTTGTTTTTTGCTGCTATAACCTCGGCTATTTCACTCCTTGAGGTGATAACTGCCTATTTTATTGACCAATACGACATGCCCCGTAGCCATGCAACTATAATCTTCGGGACGATTTGTCTCATAATTGGTGTAGGTTGTATATTTAGTGGGGAGTTTTTTGATTTTCTTGATAAATTATCTACACATTATCTCCTGCCTATTGGTGGTTTTATGATTTCACTCTTTGCTGGTTGGAAGTTAGACCAAAATATTGTAAAAAGTGAGTTTCAGGGCTCTTGGTATGGGATATTCTATTACCCATGGCTTATATGTGTTCGGGTAATCTGCCCTACCTTAATCTTGCTGGTATTTTTGCGCGCCCATGGGGTGATTTGATTTCATACATGACATGCTGGTTTTTTATATAAATGTGGGATTAATGAATAAATTACAAAGGGTTATCAATCAGACTTAAACCTCGGTAATATCAAAAATCATGGCATTTGATAATATAGTGCAACAAGATTGGGCTGATCCCTTTATAGTTGAAGAGAAAGATTTAGGAATAGATAATGCAAGGTCTTTGTATCTTTCATCCCCAGTGGACTTATACAAATTGAGCAGATTTTTCATCATAATTCCATTACCAGAAGGCAGTACAGCATCAGTTATGTCTTTTTGTCTTAATATTAATCTATCTTTTGCATCATCAGTGAAATAAAAACCACCATTTTTATGGTCATAAAAGTGATTTATTACATAATCAGTAATCTCAATGGCTAAATCAAGATATTTTTTATTGCCCGCTATTAGGTAAATTCCAATAATCGCATTAATGACAAAGGCATAGTCATCAAGGAAAGCAATCTTTAAAACATAATCATCAATACTGTAATGGGCTAAACCATCCTCCCTGTCATAAAGTCTGTTTAACAAATTCTCAATAGCACTTTGAGCCTTATCCATAATGAAATTGTCTTTAAGTATTGTCCCTGCCTTTGCAAGTGCATAAATCATCAAGGCATTCCAATCTGTAAGTATCTTTTTGTCCAAAAAGGGTTTACTCCTCTTTAAACGGTGGTTATAAAGTTTATCAATAATGCCCCTCATAGTATCATCATTATGCAATGAACCATTGTAATCAGGTCTTATATAAAAGATGTTTTTACCATTACCCTCAAAATTTCCTTCATTAGAGATGTAAAACATGTTTTTTATTATTTCAAATTGCTCCTCAGTTAATAACTCCTTTAATTCATCTACAGTCCATAAATAATAAAGCCCTTCTACCCCTTCTGTATCAGCATCTTGGGCAGAATAAAAAATACCTGCTTCATCTGATAGTTCTCTAAATACATAGGTGATTATCTCCTTAGCAGTATCTTTAAAATCAGTTATCCCCGTTAGCTCGTAGGCTCTAACATATACAAGCAAAAGGAGCGCTTGATCATATAACATCTTTTCAAAGTGTGGTATGCTCCATTGTGCATCAGTGCTGTAACGATGAAAGCCAAAACCTATATGGTCGTAAATACCTCCCATCTTCATTGATAACAAGGTCTTTTTTAGCATAGTAAGTGCTTCTTGTGAACTAGTGGCATTGTAATAATCAATAAGAAACAACAAATATACAGGCATCGGAAACTTAGGGGCCTTACCAAAACCACCCCTTGATTTATCATAAATGGATTTCAATGAAAAAAAGGCATCATCACATAGGCTCTTAAAATCAAGTCTATACGTAGTTACAGAAAGTTTGTCTAAGCTTTTTTTAAAGTGTTTTGTAACCCTTGAAGCAATTGATTGAACTAATTCTCTGTCATTTTTCCAAAGTGTTGATACCTTTTCAATAAGTTCTAATAAGCCAATCAAATTGTATTTAGTTCTCTTTGGCAGATATGTTGCAGAGTAAAAAGGCATTAAATCTTTGGTCATGATAATAGTAAGAGGCCAACCACCAGTGCCTGTTAGTATATGACAAAAATCCATATAAAGCTTATCTATATCAGGTCTTTCTTCCCTATCAACTTTTATGCAGACAAAATTATTGTTTAATTCACGGGCTACTTCCTCATCTCTAAAAGACTCTTTTTCCATAACATGACACCAATGACAAGTGGAATATCCAATGGATAAAAAAATAGGCACATCTCGTTCTTTTGCTTCATTAAGGGCAGACTCACCCCACGGTTGCCAATTTACAGGATTATTCGCATGTTGGATAAGATAGGGACTTTTTCCCTCTGATAATCTATTCACGGTTTTTAGTATGCCACAAACGAGCCATCTAATTAAAACTTTTTATAAAAGCCCAAAATCAGCGATAGAACTAAAAAGCTTAATAAAATCAGCAAGTAATATAGGAAGGGCTGGTGAAGGATTTATACGACACCCTATAAAAAAAATTCATAGGGTTTTGTCATAAGGCATTGCATTATAATGAATAAAGCAAAAAATTAAATAAAATTTGTCGATTATAAAAAGCCTGAAACAGCCCTTCCTATCGCTATTTTAAGGTTTTACATACAACTTGATAAGTAAAGGTTTCCTGATGTTTGAATTCAATAATATAAAGAAGAGGATGGGCATATGTTAGATATTAAATTTGTAAGAGATAACAGAGAGTTTGTGATTAAAAGTTTAAATAAAAGGGGTTATTCCGTAGAATTTAATGATTTCTTACAACTTAATGAGAGGCGGTTAATGCTCATGAGGGATACAGAAGAATTAAGAGGCAAGAGAAATAATGCCTCTCAAGAGATTGGCAGATTAAAGAAGTCAGGG
>DUZI01000020.1 GCA_013349595.1 Nitrospirota bacterium | reverse complement strand
GGTATTAATTTTTCTTTAAAATAATCCCTTTACTCGTCCTGTCTCTGTGTCAACATCAATACGCCTGTAAGCAGGGTCAGAGGAAGTCCCTGGCATTAGTTTTATTGAACCAGCTACAGGTACTATAAAGCCTGCACCTTTATAAGTGAGTATGTCTCTGACAAAAAGTCTCCAGCCCTTAGGCACGCCTTTTAGGTTTGGATTATCAGATAGACTCAGGTGTGTCTTGACCATACAAGTGCTTAACTTAGAGGTCTCAGGGTCTCCATCAAGTTTTTTAATCTTTGCTATTGCATCAGCAGAATAGTCAACACCATCAGCACCATAGACTTCCTTTGCAATCAATTCAATCCTTTTCATTGTCGGGGTATCAAGCTCATAAAGAAACTTAAAGTCATTTGGTTCATTGCAGGCATCAATAACTGCATCTGCCAACTCAAGGGCACCTTCACCACCATATTGCCAGTGCTTTGATACTGCAACCCTTGCCCCAGCAGATTCAGCAAGTCTCTTGACTGCCTTTATCTCATTTTCTGTATCAGTGTAAAAGGCGTTGATGCATACAACAGGATTAATACCTGCCTTTTTGACTGTCTCTACATGTTTAATCAGATTTGCACATCCCTTTTCAACCCATTCAACATTTTCTCCCTTGTATTCTTCAGGCATTGGTTTTCCTGGAACAGGTATTGGTGCGCCGCCGTGACATTTAAGAGCCCTAATTGTAGCTACAACTACTGCTGCGTTAGGTTTTAGTTTTGAGTATCTACATTTTAGATTCCAGAATTTCTCAAAGCCAATATCAGCGCCAAAACCTGATTCTGTTACTACAAAATCACCTAATTTTAGTCCTACATAGTCAGCAATGACTGAAGACTGACCGATAGCTATATTTGCAAAAGGTCCTGCATGGACAAGAACGGGTTGACCTTCAATGGTTTGCATTAGATTTGGATTTATTGCATCTACCATCCACGCTGTCATCGCACCTGCTACATCAAGATCTGTTGTTGTAATTGGGTTGCCAGACTTATCATAGGCAACAACAATTCTGCCAATTCTATCACGCATGTCCTTTAAATCAGTAGCTACTGATAGTATGGCCATTATTTCAGATGATACCGCTATGGCAAAACCTGAACTCATCATAAAACCATCACTTGAACCGCCAATACCAATAATTATGTCCCTCAATGATTGGGCACAAAAGTCAATAATCCACTTCATGGGGACATTACGAGGGTCAATGTTAAGTCTCTTGAGGTTTCTCTTAGCAAGTTGCTCATCGGTGTAGTTAAATTCATGCTGCATCCTTGCAGTAAGGGCAACCATAGCAAGGTTGTGAGAGTTCATAATTGCATTTATATCTCCTGTAAGACCAAGTGAAAAGGGTGTAAGAGGGATACACTGCGATAAGCCACCTCCAGCAGCAGAGCCTTTTATGTTCATAGTTGGACCACCAGAAGGTTGTCTGATTGCAGCGACTACATTTTTTCCCCTCTTGCCAAGTCCTTGTGTTAATCCTATAGTAGTTGTTGATTTTCCTTCACCAAGAGGGGTAGGGGTGATGGCTGTTACATCAATATATTTACCATCAGGTCTACTCTTTAATCTTGACAATACATTCTTGTAATCTACCTTTGCGACATAGTGTCCATGAGGTAAAAGTTCAGCCTTTTGAAGCCCTAACTTTTCTGCTATCTCGTAAATTGTCTTCATGTTTTTTTCAGCAGCCTCGGCTATCTCCCAATCTGCATGTTTTGTTGGATCCAACGGCATTTTAATCTCCTCCCTTAAATTTATTTAGATTTTCTCTTGTCAAACAAGAGATTATTTCCCTCCAATTACTTCACCCATCTTGAATATGGGTAGATATAATGCTACAACTATGTAACCTATGGTTATTCCAAGAAAGACCATAAGCATTGGCTCAAGCATGGTTGTTAAATTAGCAACTGCATTGTCAACCTCATCATCATAAAAATCAGCAATCTTGATGAGCATCTGATCAAGGGCACCTGTTGATTCACCAACACTTATCATCTGAACAACCATTGATGGAAATATATCTGAACTTGATAAAGGCTCTGCAACGGTCTTTCCAGCAGACACCTCCGTTCTAACCTTATAAACAGTCTCCTCTACTACCTTATTTCCTGAAGATTTTGCACAAACATCAAGTCCATCAAGGATTGGCACTCCACTATTTAAAAGGGTGCCTAATGTCCTCGTAAATCTTGCAATAGCAACCTTTCTAATCAAGTCACCAACAACTGGTAATTTAAGAAACATCTGGTCAGTCTTTTTCTTCCCACCTTCTGTTGCCCTGTATTTCTTGAATAAAAAGACAAATACTATAAAACCACCCGCTGTCATCAAGCCTCCTATACCACCAAGGAAATTACTAAGCCAGATGATTGACCTTGTTGGGGCTGGTAGTTGTGCACCCATCTCTGTAAATATCTTTGCAAAAATGGGTATGACAAATATCATAATGATGGCTATTACAAGTACTGCAACAGAAATGACTATACCTGGATAAATCATTGCACCTTTTACTTTTTTCTTAAGTTTCATTGTCTTTTCAATATACACAGCCAATCTCAACAATACATCGTCAAGGACACCACCTGCCTCACCGGCAGCAACAAGGTTTACATAAAGGTCATCAAAGTATTTAGGATGTTTCTTCATGGCCTCAGCGAGAGTCATACCTGTTTCAACATCAGCCTTTATCATTCCAACCACCTCAGCCATTGCCTTGTTTTCACTTTGTTTAGATAAGATGTCAAGCCCTTGAACGATTGGAATACCTGAGTTAAACATGGTTGCAAACTGTCGAGTAAAGATAACTATATCCTTTTCTGTTATCTTTGCCTTCCTTTTAAAAAGACTACTCCCCCCTGAACTGCCACTTTCAGATATAGACAATGGGTTAATCCTCATTCTTCTAAGTGCAGATGTTACTTCATCTTTAGAATCTGCGGTCATTTCACCAGATTTTTTTGTCCCATCTGATGCAGCCCCTGTCCACTTAAATGTCTTTGTTGTAGCCATTTTCCACTCCTATAGATTGCTTTATTTAGAAAAAAATCTATTCAAAAACTGGTCTTGGATAAAGCCCTGCTGACTTTACAATCTTTTCAATAGCACTCTCCCATTCAATTGCCTGTATGTGAACGCCCTTTACTCCAGGTGTCTCAAGAACTTGGTGTATTAACTCAACAGCTATCTTAATCCCTTCTTCCTCTTGATATTCCTTTGCCTTTTTCTTGTCATCTCCTGCCCTCTCTTTTGCCTTTGCCATCCTTTCAATCAGAGATTTTGGCACTGATACACCAGCTACAGAAGAGTCCATATATTTAAGCATCATAGCTGTTCTCGGTACAATAATACCACCAAGTATAGCTGCCCTTTCGTGAAGCCCCATAGCCCTTATCTTTTCCATCTGACTCCTGAATATGTCTATGTCGTAAATACCTTGAGTTTGGATGAAGTCTGCCCCTGCATCAATCTTTTTCTTTAAATTAACAGGCCTAAAGTCAAGGGGTTCACCACCTGGAGTCCATGAGGCACCAATGAAAAACCTTGGTGGTACTTCAAGTTTATCTCCACCCTGTTGAAGTCCTTCATCACGCATCTTTTTAAGTATTCCTACTAACTGACAGGTATCTACATCATAGACATTTTTTGCGCCTGGATGCCCTTTAAGCTTCCCAGCGGCACTAAACTTTTGATGGTCTCCTGCAATACAAAGGCAATTTCTCAAACCAAGTGCATGAGCTCCCAAAAGATCTGCCTGTATGGCAATACGGTTTCTGTCTCTACAGGTCATTTGCATAACTGGTTCAAGTCCTTCTTGCAAGGCAATTACAGCCCCTGCAATGCTTGATATCCTTACTACCGCTGTCTGACAGTCAGTAATATTTGCGGCATCACAAAAACCTTTTAAGAGTTTTGCCTTATGTCTGATTTCACTGCCATCTGCACTCATTGGTGGACCTAATTCTGCTGTAACTGCAGGATTTCCACTTAAAATTACCCTTTCAAGATTACTTCCACTTTTCATCTAATCTGCCCCCCTTGTTGCTCCTCATAAGCCTTTATGTGTTCAAGTGAAATCTTTCTTGGCCCACCATGAAAGGAAGTTGACCAATCTCGCGGAGGCTGAACATCATAGAGTTTTTCTAAAGCACCAAGTAACTTCATCCTTTCAACTATTAAAAACCATGCACAGTCAATATCTTTGCTTACTTCACATTTGCCTTTATCTGTACCACCGCATGGGCCATTCATAAGAGACTTTGAACACCTTGCAATAGGGCATATGCCTCCTGTAAGATGGAGTATGCAATTACCGCAGCCAGCACATAGCTCAATGAATAACCCTTCCTTAGGGACACCACCATAAAAACTTGTATTAAGCGCTGGATAAACAGGCACAGCATTAATCTTGTCTGATAAAAAGTTTACACCAACACCACAAGCCATTGAAAGAACTAAATCCGTGCTTTTAATGTTGTCCATGAACTCATCTAAATATTCATTTTCACACTGACGCATCACAGACATTGAATTAACATCTATAGAATGACTCATCTGTTTTGCCTTAACCTTTATCATCTCTGATAGTATCTCTGCCTCTTTAGACCCACCAGCATGACAAACTGCAACGCAGGTATTACATCCTAATACAAGAATTTTTTTAAAACTCTGAATCATCTCCCATATTTCATCAAAAGGCTTTTGACTACCAACTATCATAAACTCACCCCTTTTTTAAAGATAAAAATTTTAAAAATTAAAGACATCTAAAGTAAACCTTTTAAATCCTCCTTAAAATAGCGATGGGAAGGACTGTTTCAGGATTTTTATAATCGACAAATTTTATTTATAATTTTGATTTATACATTTAAAACAATGCCTTATGACAAAGCCCAAGGAACTTTTTTTTATATGGTGTCGTATAAAAATTCCACACCCGCCCTTCCTACTTGATTTTGTTAAGTTCTCAGTTCTATCTCTGATTTTGGGTGATACTCATTTAAAAAAGTGATTATCTCCTAACTCTCCTACTTCTAATTCACTTAACACCACTATTTTCTCTGGTTGTATTGATAACATCTGAAGTAGTTTTTTGGCTCGTGATAGCCTTAAAGAAAATCTTGTATTAACACTTTCATATTTGCAGCTATCTTCTGGACATTTCAGTATTGCCACTTTATCGGCACCACACTGAAAGGCTTTCAGTATATCAAGGACATCAAGTCTGCTCACGCACGACAATGGAATTACTCTAATATTATCAGGGACTTGAAATCCTTTTACTCCTACATGATGGGTGCAGAAAAATCCTGCTATCACTGGTATCTTTCTATCAGGATTTAAGATGCCAATGGTGACAGGCATATTATCCCTAATCTCTCTTACATCGTAACTAACCATACTTATTGCTTGTGCAGGACACTCAGAGACGCATAATCCACATGCTTGACAAAATTCTGGTCTAATCTCTGAATAGGCTTTAACAATAGGCGCCCCATAGGGACAAACCCTTTTACAGGTAAGACAAGCCATACACCTTGATGAGTCAACTATTGCTCCGCCACCACATCCCCTACACCTACCTGCCTCCTTTAAAGCACTCTCTTCATCATAACCCCTTTCAAAGTGATCAAAGGTCTGACACCTTATAGCAGGCTCAAGGTGTAATATTTTTAGTCTTGACTGTGGTTTTATTTTTCCCTTTATCTCTTCAGGTATTTGCTCAATTTTTTCTTTTTCAAAGTTTGGTAGCAGCCCTGGCTTTAGCTGTCCTTGTAAAAAGAGATGAACTGCATGAGCAGTTTTATGTCCACTTGCCACTGCTGCTATAGCAGAGCCTGGACCTGTTACTACCTCTCCTGTAATAAACACACTTGGGTGATTAGTCATCTGTGTATTAGGATCCCAGCTAAATCTGCCACCTTCTATTTTTAAAGGACTATCTTTAGCAAAAGAATTGTCAGACATCTGTCCAATAGTGATAATGATTGTATCTGCTTGTATTATATCTTTGACATTTTTATCAAAAGATGGATTAAATTTACCTTGCTTATCAAAGACTGATAAAACCTTGATTACCTCAAGTTCTTTTACCTTTTCATCTTCTTTGATTACTGCATTAGGTCCCCATCGGTTGCGAATCTTGATGCCTTCTTCCATGGCTTCCTCTATCTCCCATTTCCATGCTGGCATCTCTTCTGCACTTTCAAGGCAAACCATCTCTACATTACTACCAAGTCTCCTTGCAGTCCTTGCAACATCAATAGCCACATTACCCCCACCTATGACGAGGACATTTTTGCCTATTTTAACCCCTCTATTAAAGACAACTGATGTAAGAAATGGTATTGCTAATAGGACCCCATCGCTGTCTATATTTGGAATGTTCAATGACCTGCTTTGTGAAAGCCCAACGGCTATTACCACTGCATCATTCTTTTGTATAATTTCATTTAGTGAAATGTCTTTACCAACTTGACAATTCAATATTGCCTTGACACCCTTTGACAATATGTCATCAATGTCTTCTTGTAAAGCCTCTCTTGGCAGTCTATAAGGAGGTATAGCAGAGGCCAGCATACCCCCAAGTGCAAGATGTTTTTCATATATTGTGACCCCATAACCTAAATCAGCAAGGTCATTTGCTACAGTTAGACCAGAGGGTCCTGAACCAATGATTGCTATATTTTTACCTTGTGTGTTTTTTAAAATCCTTCTCTTTGACCTTCTATAACCAGAGGCCTTTTCAAGGGCAAATCTCTTTAGGTGTCTTATTGCAAGTGGCTCATCAATAGAGCATCTGCGACAGGCTTGCTCACAAGGATGATGACATATATATGAGCATGCAGAGGCAATGGGATTTACTGATCGTATGACTTCAAAGGCTTCATTATATCTACCAGTAGAGATTAAGGCAATATAAGCTTGCACATCCGTATTGACAGGACAGGCTGAACGACAAGGGGAAAAAGGCCTCTTCTCTTTTATCTCATATCCATAAGGGCGATAGGTTTGTTCCTGAATAACCATTCTCCATATCTCCAAATTATTCTGTTTTTAATCCTACGTGCAACTTGGCAGATGTTACCGTGTTTTTCATTAACATAGTAATAGTCATAGGTCCAACTCCACCTGGCACTGGTGTGATTGCCCCAGCAATTTCTTTTGCCCTTTCAAAATCAACATCACCCTTTAATATGGGGACTGGTTTTCCAGTTTTTTCACTAATCTTCTCACCAACCCTGTTGACACCAACATCTATGACACAGGCACCTGGTTTTATCCAGTCTGGTTTTACAAGGTCTGGCACTCCTGCTGCAACAATCAATATATCAGCCCTTTTACAGTGTGCATCAAGATTTTTTGTGCCTGTATGAACTACTGTTACAGTAGAATTTGCACCCTTACCTTTTTGTAGCATTATCATAGCAATAGGCTTGCCAACAATATTTGACCTTCCAACAACGACTACCTCAGCACCTGAAGTCTCAAAACCTGAGCGAACAATCAATTCTTGAATACCTGCAGGGGTGCATGGTAAAAAGATTGCTTCACTACCACCAATCATCAATCTACCTACATTCACAGGGTGAAAACAATCAACATCTTTATCTGGGTCGATGGCGTTGATTATCTTTTTCTCATTAATGTGTTTTGGAAGGGGTAATTGAACAAGGATACCATGTATCTTTGGATCCTTATTGTATTTTTCAACAAGTGTTAGTAAATCTGATTCAGAGAGGTCTTCTGGTTGGTCATCTTGTATTGAATAAAAACCCAATTCATGGGCAGTCTTTTGCTTTCCTGTTACATAGCTTATTGAGGCAGGGTTTTTCCCTACGAGAATAGTTACAAGACCTGGAACTATCCCATGTTTTGAACTTAATTCTTGAACCTCTTTCTTTAGTTCCTCTCTAATTTGTGATGCAATCTCTGTTCCACTAATTATTTTTGCAGACATTTAACTCCCTCCTTTATTATGCTTTTATGATTAGCTAAAAGTTTTTAACTTGATCAACTCCAACATCTCTTCCCTTGTACTTTGTTTGCTCCTAAAAATACCTCTCACTGCTGATGTTATAGTCCTTGTTCCCGGCTTCTTTATCCCTCTCATGCTCATGCACAGATGATCTGCATCAATCACAACCATACATCCTTTTGGGTTGAGATTATTCATTATTAAATCAGCACATTGTGCAGTTAATCGCTCTTGAACTTGTGGTCTCCCTGCAAGGTATTCAAGGGCTCTTGGTATCTCGCTTAAACCAACTATTTTACCAGCTGGTATATAGGCAATGTGAGCCTTTCCAATAAATGGCAATAGATGATGTTCACAAATAGAATAAAAGGGTATGTCTTTTAACAAGACCATTTCATCATGGCTCTCTCCTTTAATGGGTTTGAGCAAGTCCTCTTCAGGTGCAAGAAGTCCCTTACATATCTCAAAATACATCTTAGCAACCCTTCTTGGTGTGTCAATTATTCCATCTCTTGCAACATCCTCTCCCATACCTTCAAGAATTAGCCTAACTCCTTGTTCAATCTTTTCCCTATCCATTTATTATCCTTTTATCTGTAATAATCATATTCATTTTTACATCATGTGGTTCTGTTGGGACTTTATCAAAAATCTGTTCTTCATAGCACAGGGCAATCTTATAAGCATTGATACATGCCAATAACTTGTCATAATAACCCTTTCCAAAACCAAGCCTGTTCATATTTAAATCAAAAGCCAAGCCAGGGACAATAACCAAATCAATATCTCTAAGATCCATTAATCGGGCATTATTAGTTATGGTAGGTTCAGGGATGGAAAAGATACCTTTGCTAAGCTCATTAATACTCTCAATTTTATACACATCAAGCCCCTTTCTATACATCGCTATCTTCGGAACTGATAGAACTATCTCGTTATCAAGGCAATGTTGAATGATAACCCTTGTATCAACCTCACTGCCCGTAGATACATAGCAAAAAACTGAACGAGAATTGATAAATCTTGGCAGTCCAAGTAAATGGTTAAAGATTTGACCATTTTTTTTTTGTCTTTTTTTGTAATCAATAGCATCTCGTAAAGCAATAGAATTTCTTCTTAAAAGCGTCTTCATAAGACATTTAGGGCATCAAGCCTTTCTTTAATCTTTGTTATTTCATAAACCGCCTCTGTTGACACCAAAAAAGGCGAATTTCCTGCCATATCTGCATCAACGATTGACTGATGATAGCCTATTACACCAAGGACATCTAGATCTTTCAGTTCACCTTTTACAAATTCTATATCTAACTCACTTCTTGCCTTGTTAATAACTACAAATACCTTATCTACACCCATACCTTTTGCCATATCCTTTACTGCAAAGGCTGTCTGAATACTTCTTTTGCCTGGTTCAACAACAACAATAAATGCATCTACACCCTCAGCAGTTCCTCTTGTCATATGTTCAATACCTGCCTCCATGTCAACGATTATTACATCTTTTCTCTCTGTAAATAGATGCTTTAAGAGCCTTTTAAGAAGAACATTTTCAGGACAATAACATCCTGAATTAGCACCTTTTGGTTTACCCATCATTAGTATGGTAATACCATCAAACTTATAACCAATACTTTCAGGGATGTCATCAACCTTTGGATTAAGCTTAAAGATACCACCACTTGAACCAGGTTTTGCACCTGTTCTCTCTTCAATCAAGTCTGCCATCTCTGCAAGTGGTTTGATAGAGGCGATGTTTTCTTCTTTAAGACCAAGTGCTTGTGAGAGGTTTGCATCAGGATCAGCATCAACTGCTATGACCTTTCTATTTTCCTTAGCATAAAGCCTTGCAAGAACTGCTGATAGAGTGGTTTTCCCTACGCCACCTTTACCTGTAATAGCTATTTTCATAGTTGCAGATTATAGCATAAAGTTAACAAAAAGAGTAGCAATTTGTTAAAACCCAAAATCGGCGATAGAACTAAAAAGCTTAACAAAATCTGCAAGTAAGATAGGAAGGGCTGGTGTGGAATTTTTATACGACACCTTATAAAAAAAGTTCCTAAGGGGGCTTTGTCATAAGGCATTGTTTTAAATGTATAAATCAAAATTATAAATAAAATTTGTCGATTATAAAAATCCTGAAACAGCCCTTCCTAAGCGCTATTTTAAGAATGAAGTTGATTATTGCAATATTTTTTTTTTTAAATTATACTAACTGAACTTTTTATGGATTATACAATTATCATAGGCGGAGAAGCGGGGCAGGGAATTCAAACCATTGGTGATACTCTTGCCATTATATTTGCCAAATCAGGATACCACATCTTCACAAACCAAGATTATGAATCTCGCATCAGAGGCGGTCATAACTTTTACAAAATAAGATTTTCTGACAAAACAATTATGTGTTCAAAGAGTGCCCTTGATATTGTCGTTGCTCTTGATAAAGAAAGTATTTTAAGATATGAAAAAAACCTAACTGAATATGGTCAGATTATCTATGATTCAAAATTCCTTAATGTCAAATACGAAGGCAATAAATACCTTGATGTACCATTTATGAACCTAGCAGTAGAACATGGTGGTAATAAAATAATGTCCAATACGGTTGCCACAGGTGCAGTCTTGGGAATGCTTGGTATGGATATAGATGTATTGATTAATATCCTCAAAAATACATTTAAGAAAAAAGGCGATGAAATAATCAAATCAAATGTAAATTCAGCCATGGCAGGATATGACTATGCGGTGAAAAATTGTATAAAGTGTTCATTCTCTGCTGCAGAATTATCTAATTCTAAAATGGTTATAGCAGGTAACGATGCCATAGGATTTGGTGCCGTAGCTTCAGGTCTAAAATTTTACTCAGCCTATCCCATGACACCAGGGACAAGCATTATGCTTTATGTAGCAAGTAAGGCAAAAGAATATGGAATAATAGTAGAACAAGCGGAAGATGAAATTGCCGCAATTAATATGGCTTTGGGGGCATCTTTTGCAGGGGTTAGGGCAATGACAGGCACATCAGGCGGTGGTTTTGCACTTATGGTTGAAGGTTTATCCCTTGCTGCAATAACTGAAACTCCAATTGTTATTGCTATTGCACAAAGACCAGGACCAGCAACGGGATTACCAACAAAAACGGCTCAGGCAGATCTCCTATTTGCTTTATACAGTGCACACGGTGAGTTCCCAAGGGTTATATTCGCACCAGGGTCACCAGAAGAATGTTTTTTCCTGACAAACAAAGCCTTTGATATAGCTGAAAAATACCAAATTCCTGTGATAATTCTAACAGACCAATATCTGGCAGATTCTCAGTGGACCTATGAAGGTTTTGATTTATCAAAATTAAAATATACCGATTACAGGATTAGAGGTGAGGCTTTTGCAAACTTAACAGAATATAAAAGACACCTTCTCACTGAAAATGGCATCTCACCTCTGGCAGTTCCAGGGCATGGACCTCATGTGGTTGTTACTGATAGTGATGAGCATGATGAAGAGGGTCATATTACAGAAGATGCTGATTTAGCCATTAAAATGGCTCAAAAAAGATTTTATAAAAAGTTACCTTCAATCATAAATGAAATTGACCCACCAAAATATTATGGAAAAAAGTCTGCCCAAATATTACTCGTAGGTTGGGGATCTATGTATGGATTATTAAAAGAAGCTGTCGATATTTTATTAAAAGACCACAAGATTGCAATGCTTCATTTCAGTGAAATATATCCAATGGCTTCAACAGAAAAACTTGATTATATTAAACTTCTCAAAAAGGCAAAAAAGGCAATCTGTATTGAACAAAACATGACAGGTCAACTTGCTAATTTAATTGCCACAGAGACAGGTTTTCGCTTCAAAGACAAGATAAACAAACATGACGGAAGACCCTTTACACTTGAACAATTAGTAGGAGAGATAAATGCCATCATTAGATGATTACAAGGGGAAAACCCCTGCATGGTGTCCAGGATGTGGAAACTTTAGCATCTTAAAGACTTTTAAAGAAGCAATGATAGACCTTGGACTTGCTCCCTATCAATTTATGTTAGTTTCAGGTATAGGTCAGGCAGGTAAATTTCCACATTATCTGAAATGTAATACTTTTAACGGACTACATGGTAGAAGTCTTCCAGTTGCAACAGGTTTTAGATTGGCTAATAATAAAATGCCTGTTATAGTGGTATCTGGAGATGGAGATTGTTATGGAGAAGGTGGAAATCATCTTTTACATGGGATAAGGAGAAATCTAAATATCAAGTATTTTGTTCATGACAATCAGATTTATGGCTTGACAAAAGGTCAAGGTTCCCCTACTACAATGGAAGGGATGCAAACAAAGAATCTGCCTTATGGTGTATTATCTAATCAATTGAATCCCCTATCACTTGCCATTGCACTAAATTGCACTTTTGTGGCGAGAGGTTTTGCAGGTGATCAAGAACAGTTAAAATACCTCATCAAAGAGGCTATGAACCATAAAGGTTTTGCTTTGGTAGATATATTGCAACCATGTGTCTCTTTTAATAAAATCAATACTTATGACTGGTATAGACAACGAGTTTATCATCTCGATCATACTTACAACTGTGAAAGTAGAGCAGATGCCTTTGCTAAATCTCTTGAGTGGGGAGAT
>DUZI01000019.1 GCA_013349595.1 Nitrospirota bacterium | reverse complement strand
GTAAGATAGGAAGTACAGGATTGAGGGGGTCAGGTCTTGAATTTTGACATTAGACATTAATGGTTTTGCCTTACAGATAAGCTATGAGTTAAAAGTAAAAATGTCAAAATTCAAGACCTGACCTCCTTCTAGTAAGATAAGAAGGGCTGGTGAAGGATTTTTATACGACACCTTATAAAAAAAAGTTCCTAGGGCTTTGTCATACGGCATTGCATTATAATGAATAAAGCAAAATAAAATCTGTCGATTATAAAAAGCCTGAAACAGCCCTTCCTATCGCTATTTTAAGGACAGAACATAAAATTTAATTATCTAATCTCTCTGTGGTTAAAAAATAAAGGAGGAAGGAAGTTATGCAAAAAGTAGTGCTTGCTTATTCAGGTGGACTTGATACATCTGTCGCAATTAAATGGTTAAAGGAAACTTACAAGATTGAGGTTATTGCTTTTTGTGCAGATCTTGGACAGCAAGAAGACCTTGAGGCTATTAGTGAAAAGGCACAAAAAACAGGTGCATGCAAAGTTTATGTTGAGGATTTAAGAGAGGAGTTTGTGAGAGACTTTGTTTTTCCAATGTTAAGGGCAAATGCTATATATGAAGGAACTTATTTGCTTGGCACATCGATTGCGCGTCCATTGATTGCAAAAAAACAGATTGAGATTGCAAAGATGGAAAGCGCTGAGGCAGTTTCGCACGGTGCAACAGGAAAAGGAAACGATCAAGTGCGTTTTGAATTGACTTATTATGCCCTCAATCCTTCAATTAGGGTGATTGCACCATGGCGGGAATGGGAATTTGACTCCCGCAATTCGCTTATTGAATATGCAAAGAAACATAACATCCCAATTACGGCTACCAAAGAAAAGCCTTACAGCACAGATAGAAATATTCTTCACATTAGTTATGAAGGCGGAATACTTGAGGATCCGTGGGTTGAGCCACCTTCAGATATGTTTACCATGATGGTATCGCCTGAAGAGGCACAAGATAGTCCAGAAATAATTGAGATTGAATATGATGAAGGTAACCCTGTTGCCTTAAATGGTAATAAACTCCCACCTTTTAATCTCCTTGAGGAATTAAATAAGATTGCAGGTAGAAACGGGATTGGTCGTGTGGATATAGTTGAAAATAGATTTGTTGGTATGAAATCTCGTGGTGTTTATGAAACACCTGCTGGAACAGTCTTGCACATTGCCCATAGGGCTATTGAATCTTTAACACTTGATAGGGAAGAGCTCCATTTAAAAGATTCCTGGATAAGTAAATATGCAGAACTTGTCTATTATGGTTTTTGGTTTTCACCAGAGAGGCAGATGCTTCAGACGGCCATTGATTATAGTCAAAGGCATGTGAAAGGAACTGTAAGACTAAAGTTGTATAAAGGGAATTGTATAGCAATTGGAAGGAAGTCGCCGCTTTCTCTCTATAATCAAGACCTTGCTACTTTTGAGTCAGAGAAAATATATAATCAGAAAGACGCAGATGGTTTCATAAAGCTTAATGCCTTAAGATTAAAGGCAGGATCATTAAGAAAGATATAGACATATTTTATGACAAAGGGATTTCAAGAAGAAGATTATTATTATATTGCGCTTACAATGGTAAAAGATATAGGTCCAATTTCTGCAAAAAGTCTTCTATCTCATTTTAAATCGCCAAAGGATGTATTCAATTCAACGATAGAAGAACTTGCATCATGCAACGAAATAGGTTTAAAAAAGGCAGGATTTATCAAAAAATTCAAAGAATGGGACAAAATAGACAAGATTATTAAAAAATTAGAAAGACATGATGTAAAACTTATTAGGTATGTTGATGAACAATATCCAGAAAACCTAAAAGAACTTGATGACGCTCCCATTGTACTCTATTGTAAAGGCACTTTCACAAAGAGAGATGAAATAGCAATAGCTATCATTGGATCAAGAAATATGACTGAATACGGAAGGACAAATGCACATCGTCTCTCTTATGGTTTGGCTTCTGCAGGTGTGACTATTGTAAGTGGTTTTGCAAGAGGGATTGACACAGTGGCTCATCAAGGTGCATTAAACGCTGGAGGTAGGACTATTGCAGTTCTTGGTTCAGGATTAGATATAATTTATCCTTCTGAAAATGTGAGGCTTTATGAAAAAATTTCCCAATATGGATGCTTATTATCAGAGTATCCATTTGGTACACCACCAGAGAAACATAATTTCCCAAGAAGAAATAGATTGATAAGTGGTATATCTATTGGTGTTATTGTTGTAGAGGCGGCTGCCAATAGTGGTTCTTTAATTACAGCCCAATGTGCCCTTGATCAAAATAGGGAAGTTTTTGCGGTGCCGGGGAGTGTAAATTCCGTCTTGTCTCAAGGCACAAATAATTTAATCAAGAAGGGGGCAAAGCTAGTTCAGCATGCAGATGATATAATAGAAGAATTATTACCTCAATTAAAAAATCTTGTGGCAAAAGAGGGTCATAAAGAAATATCACTTGAATTTAATGATAAAGAAAAGGCAATATTGTCATCTTTAGATTACAAACCTATTCACATAGATGAGATTGTTAGAAAGGCTCGCATATCTGTAGATGAACTGTTGGTGTTGTTGTTAAATCTTGAAATAAAGGGTTTTATCAAACAAAAAGAAGGAAAGAGATTCTGTAAAGTCTAAGAGGAGGAAAAAAAATTGAACAAAAAACTTATAGATTTGTTAAGAGTGTTGGCACAGGACCTTATAGATAAAGGTTATGATGCAGATGATGCAATAAAGATTGATATAGACTTTGTTCTTTTAAAAGAAGATTTATTGTCTTTGGAGTTTTTAAGGCTAATTGATGAGACAGAGCTTGATAATATCAAGGCCCTGCTTGCTTATGTGCTTCTCAAGGAGACAGAGCTTGATGTGGAAGATATTTATAATTTTACCTTTGGAATGGGAAAGCAGATAATTTGGAACTGAAAGGAGGCATCTGAAGTTTGAAATCCCTTATAATAGTTGAATCACCAGCCAAGGCAAAGACTATCAGTAAGATTCTTGGAAAAGACTTTAAAGTTAAAGCTTCAATTGGGCATGTGCGAGATTTGCCTCATAATGATATAGGTGTAGAAACTGAAAATAACTATAAACCGAAGTATGTCCTTATACCTGGCAAAGAAAAGATAATCAGGGAACTCAAGGCAGAATCAAAGGATGTTGAAAGGGTATATCTTGCAACAGACCCAGACAGAGAGGGTGAGGCAATAGCCTTTCATATTGCAGAAGAGTTAAAGGACAAGAGACAAAAGAATGTTAATAAAAAGATTTATCGAGTTGCCTTTCATGAAATAACTTCAAAGGCAGTTAAGGAAGCAATTAGCAATCCTTCAGATATAGATATAAGCAAGGTACAAGCCCAACAAGCGAGGAGGATTTTAGACAGGTTAGTGGGGTATAAGTTAAGCCCCTTTTTGTGGAAAAAGGTCCGTCGTGGTCTCAGTGCTGGAAGGGTGCAATCTGTAGCCCTGAAGCTAATTGTAGAAAGGGAAAAGGAGATTAATCAATTTATCTCTGAGGAATATTGGACTATTGATAGTATCTTTACTCACCCTGATTTGTTAAAGGGAAAATCACTTAAGACAAATCTTTATAAATATGAAGGAAATCTGGTAGTTGATAGAGATGCAGATGAAGGGAAGAGATTTTTGATAAAAAATGAGACTCAGGCAAAGGCTATTTCTGAAGCCCTTAAGTCTCAAGACTATCTGCTGAAAAGAATTGAAAAAAAATTAAGAAAGAGGTCTCCTCACCCACCTTTTATCACAAGCACCTTACAACAAGAGTCTGCTAATAAATTGAGATTCCCTGCTAAAAAGACTATGATGTTGGCTCAACAACTCTATGAAGGCATAGAGCTGGGCACTGAAGGTGCTGTTGGTCTGATAACTTACATGAGGACTGATTCATTCAGGCTTTCACCAGATGCACAGAAATGGGCAAGAGATTATATAGTTCAGAAATATGGTAAAGATTATGTCCCAGATGAGATGCCAATTTATAAGATCAAAGACACAGCTCAAGATGCTCACGAGGCAATAAGGCCTACTTACGGAGACATGTCTCCAGATAATATAAAGCAGTATCTTACAAAAGACCAATACAGGCTTTATAAATTAATATGGGATAGATTCATTGCAAGTCAGATGTCTCCTGCCCTTTTTGAGCAGACTACCTTTATCATTAATCCTGTGAATGACTTAAAAGAAGAGACTGAATTTAGAGCTACTGGTTCAATTATAAGATTTAATGGTTTTATGGCTGTCTATAATAATCTTAAAGATGAAAGTTATGAAGATGGAGATACCCTTTTACCTGATTTAAAAGAAGGTGAGCAATTAACCCTTGATGAAGTTATACAAATTCAGCACTTTACTCAGCCTCCACCTCGTTATTCAGAGGCAACACTTGTTAAGACCCTTGAAGAAAAGGGAATAGGAAGACCAAGTACGTATGCTGCTATTTTAACCACTATCCAAGATAGAAAATATACAAATAAAGAGGATGGGAGGTTCAAACCAACTGAATTGGGTGTAATAGTCAGCAATTTGCTTGATGATAAATTCCCAGAGATCTTTGATTATCATTTTACAGCCAAAATGGAAAATGAACTTGATGAAATAGAAGCGTCAAAGCTATCTTGGATAAATGTCATAGATAACTTTTACAAGAGTTTTTATGAGGACTTACTAAAGGCAGAAAATGAAAAAAAAAGGGTAAAACCAGAAGACATACCTACAGATGAAGTTTGTGACAAATGCGGCAAGCCAATGGTAATAAGATGGGGTAGGCATGGCAGGTTTTACGCATGCTCAGGTTATCCTGAATGTAAAAATGCTCGTGCGCTTGAGGGAGAAAAACAAGAGTCAGAACCTACTACTCAAAATTGTGAAAAGTGTGGTTCATCTATGATTATAAAACAAAGTCGTTTTGGTAGGTTTATTGCTTGTTCTAACTACCCAAAATGCAAGAATGCTAAACCTCTTACTATGGGGATAAAGTGTCCTCTTGATGGAGAAGAACTTGTTGAGAGGAGGACAAAGAAAGGCAGGTTATTTTGGAGTTGTAGTAACTTCCCAAAGTGTCGTTTTGCAAGTTGGGATAAACCTATTAAGGAACACTGCCCCCAATGTAATGCAGAAGTATTATTTGAAAAGGTCTCAAAAGACGGTTCATATGCTCATTATTGTTTTAACAAAGAGTGTGGTTATAAAAAGACCCTTCCTCAAAAATGATTGATACTGAAAAAATAATTGTTTGCACAAGTAGTGAGGCAATAAGCAGGAGTATTGCAAGATATAAAAATATCATCATTTGTGGTATTCAAGGTGTTGGTAAGCTAACAAATACTATAAAGGCAGTCAAAGAAAGAGAAAATGTTTACCTAGTGGAGAATACCTTTGATTTTGATGGAAAGACCAAGGCTCGTGGATATAAAAGATATTTAGATTACCTCTACTCTTTAAAAGAGGATCTTTTTATAATTGATAAAATGACCTCTGATAAGGGCAAGGCATTCATTGAAAGCAAAGAAGACAGGGTATTAATAGTAGATGGTATTTTTGGAAGGAATGAACAGGAGATAGAGGTTATATCATCTTTTTTTGAAAATTATGATGTTAGGGTAATTCTAATTGATCGTTGTATTAGATATCTTGAGGATATGCTTGAGAAGTTTGAGATTATAATAGAACTCACCAATGATGGAGCAGTAATGCTACCTATTGAAACCGCATTACAGATGTGTCAGGTTTTAAATAAGAGTATAGAGAAATAGAAAAAGACCTTGTAATTTCAATAAAAAAGCTGATTTATTCACCCCGATTAAGTTATAATAAGTGCCTAAAATTAATTCATCAAAAGTCTATAAAAAATATTAATAAATAACATAAAGAGGTATTTAAAAATGATTAATTCAAGGGTAGATGGAACTATTGAGACAGCAAATACAACATTGGAAAGTGAATATACTTCTGAATCTATAAAAATGCTTAAGGGACTTGAGGCTGTTAGGAAAAGGCCTGCCATGTATATTGGTAATACAGCAATAGAAGGACTACATCATCTTGTTTATGAACTTATTGACAATAGTGTAGATGAAGCCCTTAATAAGTGTTGTTCGATTATTAATGTAATCATTCATCTTGATGGTTCTTGCACTGTATCTGATGATGGTAGGGGTATTCCTACAGAGGTGCATCCTGACGATGAGGCAGGGAGGTCAACAGTTGAGGTTGTTCTTACAGAGCTTCATGCAGGAGGCAAGTTTCACAACGAAGCGTATAAGGTATCTGGTGGTCTCCATGGAGTCGGACTATCAGTTGTAAATGCCCTTTCAGAATGGCTTGAAATAGAAGTCAAGAGAGATGGGAAGGTCTTCAATCAGCGATATGAGAGAGGTATTCCTATTAGTGAGTTAAAAGTTACTGGTAAGACTAAAAAGAGGGGAACAAGTGTAAGATTTAAACCAGATGGAGAGATTTTCGAGACTATAGAGTTTCAATTTGACATTCTTTCAAAGAGGATTAGAGAGCTTGCTTATCTTAATAAAGGCTTGAAGCTCACTATTGATGAAGAGTCAACAGGCAAAAAGTTTGAGTTCTGTTATGAAGGTGGTATTAAATCTTTAGTAGAGCATAAAAACAAAAATAAAATACATGTTCATCCACAGGTAATAACTTTCTATACAAAGAAAAAAGTGGAGGCACAAAAGACCGAATCTTCAAATGAAAAAGAACTTATTGATGAGGTTGAGCTTGAGATAGCCTTTCAGTACAATGAAGGTTACGATGAAAACATATTAACTTATGCAAACAACATCAACACTAAAGAGGGAGGCACTCATTTGAGTGGTTTTAAGTCTGCCTTTACGAGAGCCGTAAAGAGTTATATTTCCAATAATATTAAAAAAGACAACAAGAAAGATTCAGATGAATATGTGACAGGAGAAGATGCAAGAGAAGGACTGACAGCAGTTATAAGTGTAAATCTCCAAAAGCCTCAGTTTGAAGGGCAGACCAAGATGAAGCTTGGAAACAGTTACATTGAGGGATTTGTTAATTCAGAAACCTATGCCTTTTTGAGCGAGTATTTTCATGAAAACCCCTCTGTAGCAAGAAAAATCTGTGAAAAGATATTAAGGGCAGCAAAGGCAAGAGAGGCGGCTAAAAAGGCAAAGGAACTTTCTTACAAGCAAGGCAGTTTTGAGGTAACAGGTTTACCTGGTAAATTAGCAGATTGTTCAGAAAGAAATCCTGCTAAATCTGAGGTTTTTATAGTAGAGGGTGATTCAGCAGGCGGTTCAGCAAAACAAGGCAGAGACAGAAAGACTCAAGCAATATTACCTTTGAGAGGAAAGATTTTAAATGTTGAAAAGGCTGCCCTTGAGAAATTATTGCGCTCAGGCGAAATAACCACATTAATTACAGCACTCGGCACTGGTATAGGGGAAAATAAATTTGATATATCAAAAATAAGATATCACAAGATTATTATTATGACTGATGCTGATGTTGATGGTGCACATATAAGAACCTTATTATTGACCTTTTTCTTCAGACAGATGCCTGAATTGATAGAAAAAGGTTATCTATATATTGCCCAACCACCCTTATTCAGGGTAAAAAAAGGTAAATATGAGGTTTATGTAAAAAGTGACGCAGAACTTCAAAAGATACTTTTAAAGATGTCAACAGAGGATGTGTCAATAAACAAGGGACAAGAGGTTATGAAGGGACAATCACTTTATAATCTACTAAAAAAGATAAGTGACTATATAAAGATGATGGTATTGATAGAAAAAAAAGGTTATCATCGTGGAATGATTGAAAGGGCTATTGAGTTGTCTATAATTAGGGATACTTTAAAAGCAAAAGATACTTTCGAGAAGGCCCTTTCGGATATGAAAGTGTATTTTAAAGATGCAATTATTGGAGATATATACTTTGATGAAGAACACGATAGCTATGGTGTTGAATTAATAAAAGATAACCTGCGATTTGATCTGTCAAATAGATTTATTGTTTCATCAAATTACGAAGAGATATATAGACTTTATAAAGAAATAAAGAAAACTTTAGGTGAACCACCTTATTTTATAACTATTAAATCAGAACAAAAAGAGGCTCAGGATATATCAGAACTTCTTTCAATCATAATGGAAACCTCTAAGAAGGGGTTAAATATTCAGAGATACAAAGGGCTTGGGGAGATGAACCCTGAGCAGTTATGGGAGACGACAATGGATCCTGAAAAGAGAACCCTCTTAAAAGTATCCATAGAAGATTACAGTTTAACAGAAGAGGTTTTTGAAACACTTATGAGTCAGGAGGTTGAAAAGAGAAAGGACTTTATTATGAGACACTCTCTTGAGGCAAGGAATATTGATATTTAATATAGAGTTTTTTTAACAAATAAGTTGGTTATTAAATTATTAACCTTTTGATAGACCGTTCATTGTATTCAAAAAATTCTTCAATAATTGCTAAATCTATTGCTTCTCTTTTAGGTATTGGCTATATTCCGTTTGCACCGGGAACTATGGCAAGTTTATTTGCCATCATTTTTATTTCATTAATAAAACCCTCCTTAATAGTTCTTTTATTTGTGGTTTTTATAACATTGATTATAGGAACATGGGCATCTCAAAGGTGTGAATACTATTGGGATAAAGACAACAAAAAGATAGTCATTGATGAATTTGCAGGACAGGCTATAGCCCTGATTTCTATACCGATTAATTTAAATAATCTGCTAGTTGCCTTTATTCTTTTTAGATTTTTTGATATTGTGAAACCACCTCCTATAAGAAATATTGAAAAGTATCTCAAAGGTGGACTAGCAGTTATTCTTGACGATGTTGTAGCTGGGATATTTGCTAATATATTTCTTCAAATATATCTTTATAACTGGTCAAATTGACACTTATGCAACTATCATTTATAGCCTTTTAACTTGTTTAGCAGATAAGTAGCTCTATGTGTAGTTAGGTGATATTTTATCATCCTTTCTCTGGAGCTTAATATCATTTCTCTATCATTTATAAGACCATCAAGAACTTTTCGAACATTTGTAATCATTTCAGTTGCAGTAGAGAAAGACAAAAAATCCTTATTCTCCTGAAAATCATGAGGTATAAATAGAGGCATCCTTTGAGATAAATGAACTGCATTACAGCAAAAGTTTTCCCAGAATCTAAATGTATCAAAGCCTGCACCTTTGATGTTTAAAACAACCTTACATTGTTGAAGGGCTTTATAATAATCAATTCTTCCAATTCTTCCTTGGGGCATTGGATTATCATCCGTAGGGACAGGAGTTGTCTTTAAAAGTGAGTCAGGGAAATGAGTTGCTATTGTTTCAATAAAATTTTTTCTCTCATAGCATAATGGACTATAACTACCAAGAAAGCCAATAGAATATTTTTTTTCCATAGTGTCATAGGAGTAAATCAATTGCATGATTTCTTCAGGGATTGCCATTGGCAAAGGGATACTGAAATCCGATCCATCAGTTTCTCTCTGGCATATTACATAAGGTCCAGGAGATATTCTTTGGGGAATATCTTCCCCATCAATTAGAACCAAGAGAGACCTTAGATCCCCCTGATAGAGGTTTTTAAAAAAATAAGAAAAAGCTCGCAAATCAACAATTATATATTTAAAATAATCTTTTCTTATTTTGTTTTTAATATCCTCCCTATCAATATCATTGTCATCAGGAAACCAGCCTTTAACCAAAAGACTTTCATCAGATACACCAGTGCCGAGACAACCTTGATAGAGGCAGTCTTTTTTAGGATAATCAATTACCCTGTTTTGCAGGAGTTTTCTTAACCCATGTAAAAGTAAATCAGGGACATAATTTGGATAAGGATGAGTAATGAATAATATTCGCATTTATAATTTAAATATTCTCAAAGATTTCTTCTGCATTCATTGAACTTCTTACAAGAGGTGCACATGCAACAAACTTAAAACCTATTTCTTGTGCCTTATTTTTAATCATCTCAAAGGTATCTGGATTTACATATTCTTTGACAGGTATATTCCTTTTGGAAGGTCTTAAATATTGACCAATAGTAACAATATCGCAACCTGCTATTTTTAAATCATTTAAAAGGGTTTCAACCTCTTGTATGTTTTCACCCAATCCTAACATAAAGCCTGATTTGATATTCAAATCTGGATTTATTGTCTTGGCATTTTTTAAAACATCCAAAGAAAGTTTGTAGTCAAACTGTGCTCTAACATATGGGTAGAGTCTTTGAACTGTCTCAAGGTTATGATTAAAGACATGAGGTTGTGCATCAATTACAGTTTTAAGTGAATCAAAAGAACCCTTAAAATCTGGAGTGAGGACTTCGACCTTTGTATTGGTTAATGATTTTATTGCCTTGATGGTCTCTGCAAAATGTGATGCGCCACCATCAACCAAATCATCTCTTGTTACGGAAGTTATTACTACATATCTTAATCCCATTTCTTTAACCGCATGGGCAATTCTTTTTGGTTCATCAGGATCTGGTTTTTTTAAATTGCCGTGTGATATAGCACAAAAAGCACAATCTCTTGAACAAGAGTCGCCAAGTATCATAAATGCAGTAGTTGGTTTATTAAAACAATAGGATTGATTTGGGCAACGCGTTTCTTCACAGACAGAATGAAGTTTATATTTTCGCAAAAAACTTTTTGTAGTATGTAGTTCCTTTGTTTTAACTTTGAGCCAAGCAGGAAGTGGCATTTGAGATGGAGAGCTAAAAAAGAAGATTTAAATTTAATATAAAAGGGGGGCCTTACAACCCCCTTGAGTTATTAGATTTTTGTTACATTAGTTGCTTTAGGACCGCGGTCACCTTCAACAATGTCGAATTTAACCTTTTGTCCCTCTGCTAAGGTTTTAAAACCGTTGCTTTCAATAGATGAATAATGAACAAACACATCAGGACCATTATCCTGTTGTATAAAACCGAAACCCTTTGCTTCATTAAACCATTTTACTTTTCCTTCAACTGCCATAACTTCTACATCCTCCTTAAATTTACCTTCTTAAAGGCTTACTGTTCCTGCAATAATTACAGGTTGTCTTTTATAACACTTTGAATATTATAAAGTCAAAGTTTTTTTGTAGCCTCCCAAAGTTCATCCATCTCCTTCAAAGTCAAATCATTAATGGATCGTCCTGTGTCTTTGGCAAAGGTTTCAATATGATGAAATCTAAGTATGAATTTGTTTACAGTTTTCCTGAGTGCGTCTTCAGAATTTATTTTAAGGAGACGCGCAACATTTACTATTGAAAATAGAATATCCCCTAATTCTTCTTCAATGCCTTCACTATTACCACGATTGATGTTGTCTCTCAACTCATCTATCTCTTCATATATCTTTGGCATTGCATCTTTCACATCGTCCCAATCAAATCCAACCTTGGATGCCCTTGATTGTATCCTCTGTGCTTTTAGTAATGATGGTAGTTCAGAAGGAATGCCGTCAAAAATAGATTCTTTATTTTTCCCTTCTTCTTTTTTTCTTTCTTGCCATTGTTTTGATACTTCCTCTAAGGAGTCAAACTTTTTAT
The DNA here is from genome assembly GCA_013349595.1 of Nitrospirota bacterium. Taxonomy (GTDB): domain Bacteria; phylum Nitrospirota; class Thermodesulfovibrionia; order Thermodesulfovibrionales; family Dissulfurispiraceae; genus DUZI01. Next base: position 1,227 of record DUZI01000019.1, on the reverse strand, counting down.
CTGAGAATACATGAGGATGTCTGCTTATCATTTTTTTGGCAATAATAGAACAAACATCTTTAAAATCAAAGAATCCTTTTTCTGATGCAAGTTGTGAATGAAAGATTATCTGAAAAAGCAAATCTCCTAATTCTTCTTTGAGTTCATCATAATTGGACCTATCAATAGTATCAATGACCTCATAGGTCTCTTCAAGCAAATATCCTTTTAGTGACTGATGGGTTTGCACTTTATCCCAAGGACAGCCATTATTTGATCTTAGTTTTGACATAATTTCTATTAACAAATCGATTTCTTTCATATGAGTTTAGTCCTATAACAAAGCCAATTACAGATATCTTCATCACTGATTGGATGATTAATTATCCAATAGGACTCACAATAAGCAGTTCCCACTGTAATTGCTCTAAATTTATTGAGTGCTGATATATAGTAAGAATAATCAATGAGACCTAACTGAGATTTATATTCTCTCAAAGCTAAAATCTTTCTATCAAAATATCTTGTTACATCAACAAGAAGGTTTGGTCTTAAAGGTGTGGTTACCTCATAAAATGCTATTTTAAAATCCTTTATTTCTCTCTGTAATTCTATTATTAATTTTGCACAGGTTCTGTGGTCAGGATTAAGTTCAAGGGGAGATGGACTGTAAATAGTATCAGGTTTGTATTTCTCTATCTCAATCTTTAAAATGGTCTCTACTGATTTATAATAAAAATGGAGTTCACGATCAGGCTGTCTCATAAATAAATAATCATTGATAGATAATATTTTTAAAGCCTTCTTTGCCTCGTCTTCTCTCATAATAGAGTAATCGGTAATGTGAGGCAAATCATATTTTATATGATTAGATTGATTATCCGGGTCTGACTTGTCGCCACTTGTTAAAAACAACACCTTAATACAATTACCAGATTCTATGAGTTGAGTTAAAGTTCCGCCACAACCAAGGGTTTCGTCATCTGGGTGAGGTGCCAAGACTAAAACCTTGTTGCCTATGGGATTAGAAATATTATATGGTATAATTTCTTGTTCTAATAACATGAAATTTAGTATAACAGGAAAAAGTTATTTTAGGTATAATGAGAAAAAACCCAAAATCAGCGATAGAACTAAAAAGCTTAGTAAAATCAGCAAGTAAGATAGGAAGGGCTGGTGTGGAATTTTTATACGACACCTTATAAAAAAAGTTCCTAGGGCTTTGTCATAAGGTATTGTTTTAAATGT
>DUZI01000018.1 GCA_013349595.1 Nitrospirota bacterium | reverse complement strand
GAGATGGCATCTGTGCTCACCACAGAGTCCTGTGAAGACCTTGATTTAAAGCCAGGTGATACTGTAAAGCTTGTAATCAAAGCTATACATGTATTGCCTGTCAAAGAGTAATTTTAGAGGGCATATCTCAAAATGCCCTCTAAATTTTTTTTAGGGAGAAAGCACAATGAAACAAAAAAGCATTTTAGTGGTCTTAGCCTTATCTTTACATTACTTCCTTTTCATGTTTTTGCAGATGAGTATAAGATTATATCAACCGATGAATTAAAAGCGATGATAGAGACAAAAAAGTCTGATTTTGTATTATTAGATGTGCGCACAAAAGAAGAGTTTGAAGATGCTCACATCATTACTGCTATAAACATCCCTGAAAAGTCTTTTGAAAAGCTCGCTCCTACAATGCTTCCAGAGAAAAACAAATTGCTTGTTTTGTATTGTAGTGGTGTAAAATGCGGTAAGAGTAAGAGGACTGCTAATATTGCTAAAAGGCTCGGATACACAAACCTTGCCATTTATAATGAAGGGTTTCCTGTATGGGAGGAGAAGGGATACAAAATTGTACCAGGTGCGACATATGAGGCAAAAATAGAGACTACAAAAATTAAACCTGAAGAGCTAAAGAAATTGATTGACACAGGCAGCAAAGATTATTTGCTTATAGATGTTAGAGATGCCTCAGAGTATAAGGAAGGGCATATTCCAACGGCTATCAACATACCCGCTAATGAGATAGCATCCAAGCAGGACATCTTACCAAAAGAATATAGGATAATTGTTTATTGCAATGCAGGTAGCAGAAGCTACATGGGATACAGGAAGCTTATGAGGATGGAGTATAAAAATATCAACCAGATTTTGTTTTCAGACTGGCAGGCTGCTAAATTACCCATAACAAAAAACTGAGTCGTTTATGAAAAGGCGAGAATTTCTTAAGATTTCAGCTGCAACTATGCTTGGGTTAGTGATGGATGGCATATTTGATAGATCCATTGCATCTACCAGTATGCCTGACAGAAAGAATAATCTGCTCATCAAGGATAAATCTATCACTATCTATACAGAACTCAATTATAAAAATGTCCAGAAGAAAAACCCTCATTGGGGCATTGTATCAAGGAGTGGGAAACTTCAAGACAAGGCAATTTTAAAGGCTTATGTTGATGCTATCACCTTCCATGATGCACTAACAGGTATTGGTGCTAAACCTGGCAACAATCTCACAGAGGATAACATAGGGGTATCGGTAAAAGGGGACTTATTAAATGTGACGGCCTACTGGGAGGCAAGCAGACCGTATCATTTAAAAGAAATCCTTGAGGACACTTCTGGTAGGGGTTTTAAGATTAGATTTGGTGGTAATCGTGAGATGGCTTTAAAGGAAAAGACAGGCTGTATTATGTGTCTTGAGAGTTGTTGGATAGGGATTACAAGTAATGATATATATCCAAATATCAGCAACTTTAAACGAATGCTCTCACCAAATTCACAGTTTAAAGGAAACGAGGCAGTATTACCAAAGATTGATGGACATCCTGTCATAGTAAAATTTGAGTTAGTAGCAGTGCAATGAAGCTCAGTGTCATCATACCGACTTTAAACGAGGCAGAAAGAATAAGGGATTGTATTCGTTCAGTAAAAAGGCTTACACCTTTTGAAATCATCGTAGTTGATGGTGGCAGTACTGATAAAACCATCGAGATTGCAAAGGATGAAGGCGTAACCGTTGTTTTATCCCCCAGAGGTAGAGGCATACAGTTAAGTCGGGGCTCTGTGTATGCAAAGGGGGATATCCTGATGTTTGTCCATGCTGATGGTATCTTAGATGATAAAGTTAATTTCAAAGACATTCATGATGCAATCAGAGATGAAAATGTAGGGGGGTTTTTTAAACTGAGATTTGACCAAAAAAATTTTTCAATAAGATTAGTTGAGACCTTTGCAAACTGGAGGTCTTTACTTTTTAATCTGCCTTACGGCGACCAGGCGATATTTGTCACTAAAACTGCATACGATGCCATAGATGGCTTCAGGCAGTATCCATTCTTGGAGGATTTAGACTTTATATTGAGGTTAAGAAAACTTGGCAAACTCAAGAGGCTTAATGGCTGTATAACCGTCTCATCAAGGAGAATTCTGAAGGGGTATCCTCTATCTCCCATACTGGTAAGCCAGAGAAATCTTCTCATAGCCTTTTTATTTATGATGGGAATCAAACCTGCAGGGCTTACATGGATGTATAAATAATGATAAAAAACACCATAACACAATTCATTGATGATTGCAATAACTGTGGCAAGTGCGTAAAGACTTGTCCTTTTTTACAGAGATACGGCAAACCTGCGGAGATTTTACAGAGGGATGATGAAACTGTTTTTGAATGCACAAATTGTAATGCATGCACACTTGTTTGCCCTACAAAACTCTCACCCTCTGATGCTTTATTTGCCAAAAAAACAGAGATAATTAATACAGGCAGATATTCATCAAAGATACAATCTGTATTAGACATAGTCAGAGCCTTTGTAAACAGGGGACATAAATTTCCTTTTAAACATTACAGTAACTGTGAGGTTGTCTTTTGGCCAGGTTGTGGTCTTGCAGGCGTGTCTCCACAGATTGTCAAAACTGTTACTAAGTGCTTGAGCAAAAGTTTAAATAAACCTGTAGGGATAGTGCTTGATTGTTGTTTTGACCCCTGTTACCAAATGGGGGATGTCAAAACAGTTGACACAACTCTAAAAGACATTAATGAGACACTTAATCAAAATGGCATCAAGACAGTGATAACAGGTTGTGCTAACTGCACAAAGGTTTTGGGTATGTTTCTTAAGGACATTGTGGTAGTGCATTTTTTAGAGGTCTTACAACCTGAGGACTTTGATGGTCTTAAATCTGATGTTTTTACGATTCATCATCCATGCCCATCTTTTAGGTTTGAAAAGCCCCAGACTGTATTAAAAGAGATGTTTAAAGACAGTGAGTCTAATGAGTTGCCACAGTGTTGTGGATTTGGTGGAGAACTTCATCATATCAATTTAGATCTGTCTTTGAGATTTGCAGACATAGCAATTAACAAGACAAGTGGGGCTGACAAGAAAATCCTTACCTACTGCATGGGCTGTAAGCAGAGGTTTATCAAGCAGGGCACACGGGCATATCACATACTTGAGCACCTAAAAGATGCAGAAAAAGTGGACCAACCGCCATCAACTTTTGGTAAGTATCTTAATCGTTTTATCCTTGCTACTACAGAAAGGATAAATCTAAAGAAACTTGCAGTTTTCTTTATTCTTATTGCATTAATTTTAGCAGTGCTTCATCTACGCTCACAGGGCTATATCTCTGTAGAGGGATTTATGGATTTCATAAAGGGCTATCCAGTGCTTGCACCTTTACTCTTTATCATGCTTTATGCGATTGGTCCAAGTTTATTCCTACCAAGCCTTGCCATGACACTCGGTGCAGGTTTTATATGGGGACCTCTTTGGGGTTCAGTCTTTTCCATAACAGGTGCTACCATAGGGGCAACGGTGCCTTTTTTGCTCTCTCGTTATATAATTGGAGACTGGGTATTGCAGAGATTTAGCAAAGAGAGACAGGAAACTTTAAAAGAAAAGGTAAGAAGGCATGGCTGGAAGGCTGTAGCCTTTGCAAGATTAGTCCCAATCTTTCCGTTCCCAGTTTTAAACTATCTCTTCGGGCTTACGCCTATATCAATTTTTCATTATGTTTGGGCAACTTTTGTTTTTATGCTACCAGCATGTATTGCCTACACTGCATTTGGTAGCTCAATGGGAGAGTTAATTTTAAAAGGCAATATCACAGGACTTATAATAGGCATTGTAATAGCCTCTGTTGCTCTGCTTATACCTTTTGCATTAAAGAAATTTGTAAAGAAAGTGCAGGATGACAAATAACTGCCTTGCTGTATTCTTCAAGGTACCACAACTCGGCAGAGTCAAGACGAGGCTTGCCCAAAAGATTGGCGAAGAAATGGCTTTGGAAATTTACCAAGAGATGCTTGATGAGACATTTAGAAAAGTTGCTTCTTTAGAAGCCATAGAAATAATTGGTTTTTATGATGGAGAGATAGATACTACCTATTGTCCTTTTAAAAAATTGTATGAACAAAAAGGTAAGGAACTTGGAGAAAGACTAATAGGTGCCTTTGAACAACTCTTTAAAGATGGTTTTGAAAAGGTCTGTATTATTGGTGCAGACTCACCTACTTTGCCGATACAGTTTATTTACGATGCCTTTAATTTGCTCGAACGATCGAGAATGGTTATTGGTCCTACCATCGATGGGGGATATTATCTAATCGGTTTAAATAGTCAAACACCAGAGATTTTTAAAAATATTTTATGGGGTTCTGAAAAGGTATTTCAGCAAACTATGGAAATAGCTAACAATCTTAAACTTGCCTATCAAATATTGCCCGAATGGTATGATATTGATGATATATCTGCATTAGAACAAATGGGTCAAAGTTAATATTTTTGATAAATCTCTTAACAAATATACTTAATATTTGATAATGATAGTGACAATCAGTATTGTTATTTAAGTTGTTTGATAAATTAAAGTGAAGAAATGCCCCCTGCAGGGATCGAACCTGCGGCACCAGGTTTAGGAAACCTGTGCTCTATCCTACTGAGCTAAGGGGGCAGGATATTAATATAGATCAGATAGGTAGTTATTATATACAAAAAACATGAAACTTTCCAAAAAAGTTTTGATTATCTAATGCTACTTTTTGCCTATATAAAAGACATAACCATAATATGTATTTATGATACAAATCTGCCTCATGTCTTTGATTTACTACAAGTTCCTAAGCAGTTTTATTATCAGGATATTTTTTTAAAAAGACCTCTTGTGCATTGATTTGAGGGAAATAAAAATGTTTTGTCCAGCACTCTTCAGGCAATATAAATGTAGCTATAGGAACATAACCAGCTTCTTCCATCTTTTTGACTTTTTGTGAAATAGTGTCTATTTCAGGATAGGCTTTTTCCCAAAAATCTCTAATCTCATCAGGTTGATTTTTAGTAAACCATGATGCCTCAGTGACGGCAATGAATCCACCTTTTTTCAAAAATTTATACCATTCATTGATACCTCTTTCAAAACCAATATTATAAATAGCCCCTTCTGACCATATTAAATCTAACTCATCTTGTTGAAAAGGCAGTATATCCATTGAACTGATAATACCCCTTACCCAAATTTGATTTTTTGGCATTTTTATTAAAAAGGTCAATAAAATCAGGAAATAGGTCAACTCCTGTAATAGATCCTAAGACATTGTTAGCCAGTACGAATGTTTGTCCACCAGTTCCACAACCCATATCGGCAATCTTAGACTTATTTGTCAAATTATCTATAAAACTCAAGGCTTTTAAAGTAGCCTCTGGACTCCCAGGCCCTTGCCTTTGATATTCACATATTAGTTTAAAGTCAAATTCATGAATTGATTTTGCTGTTTCGCTCATTGTTTCTCCTTATAGATTTATTTGCAATTTCCCTTTTAAGTATCCAATTGAATAATAAACATTTAGCACATAGCTATAAAGTCTGTGAGGCAAAGATATATTTAAGGCATCACATATGTATATGAAGTACCTCAATAAGAAGGCAATTGGTTTATGTCTTGACAATTTATATGCCCTATGTAGGTTTAGAAAACTGTAAAGTTCGGGATGTTTAGAATACATAATTTTTGAAAAATTGCCAATCTTAAACTGTCTTTTGCAAAAGGTGAGAATGTTAATCTTATGAAAATGTTGTGTCTTTGCCTTCTCATTATAAAAAATATTCATTCCCTTTTGTTGTAATCTGTAGCCAATGTCGGTATCTTCCCAACCTGCTATGGAAAACTGTTCATCAAAGTTATAGTCTAATCGATTTAGTAACGCCTTTGGTAAAGATATATTTGATGTATAAAAGAGACTAAAATTAACAAACTCCCCATCTTGAATTAGTTCATAGCCAAACTGGGCACCATAACCATTTATATACCTTAAAAAAGGTGTAATCTTGTATCCTTCAGGCCATCCAGTATAACCTAATACAGCTATTTTGCTATCAGTATTCTTATGAAGATGAGTCTCAAAGTGTATCTTTAGAAAATCGCTTGCTGGGGTAGTATCATCACCTAAAAAAACAATCAAGTCTCTTTTAGATTTTTTGATTCCAAGATTTCGTGCAGTGGCAGGACCACTATTATCTTGACGATAGTATTTGATATCTAACATCGTAGAGGTCATAAAATCCTTAACCCTTTCAGCTGTATCATCCTTAGAGCCATCGTCAACAATGATCACTTCAAAGAAATTTTTGGATAAGGTTTGTTCTTCAAGTGCTTTAAGTGTTCTAATAAGCTCATTAACTCTGTTATATGTGGGCATAATTACTGATATCCCGTTAAAAAAGACCTTTTTGCATTTTTTTGGGATTATTCTAATGCTCTTAACAGCTAGCCCAATTTCCCTTTTGTCACCGTTGTGATAATACTCATCAGGTATGAAGGTCTTATTAACCTTTATCCTTATCTCAAGGATTCCTTTAATGTTTTGCAAGGGAACTTCGTAGGTTTTCATTGCATCATCAGATACTATAAAGTCTTTTACTTGATTGTCATTGACAAAGATACAAAAGGACTGGTTAATCCCAATAGGAACTCCAAGACTTGCTATTTCAAATGTTAACAAATCGTCTTCAGTTTCATTATATAAAAAAACTACAGCCTCAGACATGGTGCACCTTATTTTAGAGAGTTTGTCTTTATGCCAAATCTCACTTCTGTGCCAACCATAGCCAAGATTACAAATATCATTAACTCCCATTAAAATTGAATCCCTCTCATTTTTTGATTCGATAAAAGAATCAATATGTTGCATTTCGTAATCAGGCAGGTGTATGAAAGGGTGGAGGAAGCTATCAATAAGACCTTTATTAAAAAGTGTGGCATCACCTAACCTTTTGTTTTTATTTATTTTATGCCTCTCCTTAATTGTAGAGGGTAATAGTTTAAGATTCCATTTTAATATGCTTGTTAACTTTGAAGGATATTTCTTGATACAAAGTGCAATAAATAAAGAGAGATATTTGAGCATATTGATAAATTCATAATTTTTTATCAATGACCTCATAGCATGTTGTAAGCCATAGGTTTCCTTAAATGAGTGCCCGCCTATTTTATAAGATGTACCCCCAAAGGCGTGATAAACCCTTGATTGAGGGACAAATATTACCTTGTATCCAAAATTCCAAAACCTCCAACCAAGGTCAACATCTTCATGATACATAAAAAAGGTCTTATCAAAACCACCAATTTTAAAATAAAGATTTTTTCTTATTAAACAGGCAGCACCGGAAGGAAATAAGACCTCTTTTGGCTGTGAAAAATCTTCTCCATCGGGTAAATACAATCCAAGATCGTAGCCAAAACCAAGACAATTCATTCCACCACCTACATTATTTATCACCGATGGATGTTTCATAAGCAAGAGTTTGGATGTGGTGCTTGCAATAGTGTCATCATTCATTAAATAACACACAAGGTAACTCAACCAGTTTGGCTCTACTTCTGTATCGTTATTAAGAAGGGCTATTAAGTTAGCCTCACTTTGTTGTATTGCTATGTCATTAGCACGACCGAAGCCAATATTTTCTTTGTTTTTGATTATCTTAATGTGTGGATGTTCTTTTTCAAGATACTCTACGCTACCATCAGTTGAGTTATTATCAACAACTGTCACAGAGAAGTTTGGATAGTTAGTATTCATGACTGAAGGTATGCATTTTTTTAGATGTGCCAATCCATTATAGTTGACAATAATAATCTCTACCTTTTCTTTAGTTCTATCTATGATTTCTTGGCATTTATGATTTTCCAAAGAGGTTATAAAAGTATCAACTTTATATTCATCATGATTTCCATTTATTATTCGAAAGTATTTTCTTATTTTTTTCATTACCACTCTAATCGGTCTTGTAACCTTCCATGAACGGGAATTACTGATGTCTCTTAGTTCATTAGATATCCTTAAATTAATTTTCTTAAGGTTTGCAATATCGTGGTTTTTTATTGAAATAGTATCTTTCAAATCTTTTATCTGTTTTTGAAGTTCTACTTTTTGCCTATTAAGTTCAGATATCTTCATTGTCAAGGTGTTATTATAAAAATCGAGTTGGTCTTTATAGAGTTGTTTTTCTTGGTTTGCATTTGCTAACTGATTGTTGAGTTCTTTTACTAATTCTGCTAAGCGTTCATTTTCATTATCTTTTAAAAATATATGAGGTGCAAAGAATATGTATTTAATAATTATTTCGGGAGTTACTTTATGAAAGTGTTTTTTTAGTATCTTTTGACGATAGTGTTTTTGAAACTCAAACCCTTCCTTGCCCGTTAATGTAGATGTACCAAAAATACTATATTCTGCAATGGTCTTTGTGATATGGATGAAATCTGCGATCTCCGATAGCCGTAGCAACATATCCCAGTCTTCATAAATCAAAAATGCAGGGTCAATGGCCCCTATTTTAGATAGAAACTTTTTCGGAATACACAGAGAATTAATTGGTATAAAATTCTCTAAAACGAGTTTTTCCTTTTCAAAAGGATTACTCATTATCCATTCATAAATTACAGATTTACCATCTTCAGTATATTTTCTACAAATGACATTACCGTAAATTATTTTGTCAAAATCTCCACCAAAGGCATTAACAAGACTAGAGATTCCATCAGGCATTACTGTGTCATCATCGTCTAAGAAATATATTAATTCACCCTTTGCGTTGTTTATTCCTTTATTAAGTGATTCTGCCCTACCAAGTGTAGATTTATTTACATAAATGTTGAAACTATTGCCTTTTAAGATATTGCTAATTTTTTCTTTGTTTATATCACATCCACCGTCGTTGACTATAATGATTTCTTTGTTTTGATAGTTACAATTGGCAATACTTGATAAGGCTCTAAGAAGTAACTCTGGTCTGTCCTTTGTCCTTACTATAATGGAAACTAAGGGATTAGAGAGGAATTCTATGTGCATTTATGAAAACTACTTAGAAGATTTCAAGGTTATTTATTTTTAAATTGGGCTTTAATAAACTCCCTGTTTAACTTGGCTATGAAAGAAACCTTTATTCCCTTAGGGCATGCGGCTTGACATTCATAATGATTTGAACAGTTTCCAAAGCCTTCTTTTAGCATCTGTTCTGTCATAAGACAAACCCTTCTTGCTGCTTCAACCCTACCTTGAGGCAACATAGCAAGGTGTGTAACCTTTGCAGAGGTAAATAACATTGCAGAACCATTAGGACATGCTGCAACACAGGCTCCGCATCCTATACATTCTGCAGCATCCATTGCAAGGTCTGCATCAGGTTTTGGTATTAATATGGCATTTGAATCTGGGACACCTCCAGTATGAACTGAAATATATCCACCTGCTTGTATGATTCTATCAAGGGCACTTCTGTCAACAACAAGGTCTTTGATTATAGGGAAAGCCTTTGCACGAAAAGGCTCAATGTATATTGTATCACCGTCCTCAAAGTGTCTCATATGAAGCTGACACACCGTAGTCTTCTCTTGATGGCCATGAGGTATTCCATTTATTACCTGTGAACACATACCGCAGATGCCTTCTCTGCAGTCATGGTCAAAGGCAATAGGCTCTTTTCCTTCTTTTATCAATCTTTCGTTGACAACATCAAGCATCTCAAGGAAAGACATGTCTGGACTAATATCGTGTGCCTTATATTCTTCAAGTTTGCCTTGTGAATCTTTGTCTTTTTGACGCCAAACAAAGAGTGTGAGATTCATTTATTTGTAACTCCTTATTGTAAGTTTGACATTCTCAAAGATAAGGGGTTCTTTGTGTAGTTCAGGTAGTTTATCTTTCCCCTTATATTCCCAAGCAGACACGAAACAAAAATTTTCGTCATCTCTCTTTGCCTCGCCATCAGGCATTTGATGTTCAATCCTAAAATGTCCTCCGCAAGACTCATTTCTACAAAGGGCATCATAAGCCATTAATTCGGCAAATTCGAGGAAATCAGCAACTCTGCCAGCCTTTTCCAATTCTTGATTCAATTCCTCTCCTGAACCAGTGACAACGACATTTTGCCAAAACTCTTCTCTAATTTCAGGGATCCTCTTGAGTGCAATCTTTAGACTTTCTTCGCTCCTTGCCATTCCTACATGATCCCACATTATCTTTCCAAGTTCACGGTGAAAATCATTTACAGTCTTTTTGCCCTTGATAGATAGAAGTTTTTTAATATTATTCTGAACATCTTCCTTTGATTTATTAAATTCTAAGTTTTCAATAGAAGGCCTTTTAATATTAGTTCGTGCTAGATAATCAGCAATGGTATAGGGTATTATAAAATATCCATCAGCCAATCCTTGCATAAGGGCACTTGCCCCAAGTCTATTTGCACCATGGTCAGAAAAGTTGGCCTCTCCAAGCACAAAAAGACCAGGTATATTGCTCTCAAGGTTGTAATCAACCCATAATCCACCCATCGTATAATGAACTGCTGGATAAATCCTCATAGGCTGTTTGTAAGCATTCTCACCTGTTATCCTCTCATACATCTCAAATAGGTTTCCGTATCTTTGACGAATAACATTTTCACCAAGACGCTTTATAGCATCAGCAAAATCTAAATAAACACCTAAACCTCCAGGACCTACACCTCTGCCTTCATCGCAAACCTCTTTAGCCGCCCTTGAGGAAATGTCTCTTGGTGCCAGATTACCAAAACTTGGATATTTTCTTTCTAAATAATAATCCCGTTCATTTTCAGGGATGTCATTTGGATGTCTATTATCTCCCTTTTTGATTGGTACCCAAATCCTACCATCATTCCTTAATGATTCCGACATGAGGGTTAATTTTGATTGATGGTCACCACTGACTGGTATACAGGTTGGATGAATCTGTGTAAAGCATGGATTTGCAAAAAATGCCCCCTTTTTATAAGCCCTGTATGTGGCAGTTACATTACAACCCATAGCATTTGTAGATAAATAAAATACATTGCCATAGCCACCAGTGCATAAACAGACTGCATCTGCTGAGTGAGCTCGTATCTCGCCACTTACTAAATCTCTAACAATTATACCCTTTGCCTCCCCATCAACAAGAACAAGTTCAAGCATCTCTGTCCTTGGATACATTTTTACCTTGCCTAAGTAAATTTGTCTTGACAAAGCCTGATAGGCTCCGAGTAGTAACTGTTGACCTGTCTGCCCACGGGCATAAAAAGTTCTTGATAATTGTGCACCACCAAAGGAGCGATTATCTAAATAACCTGCATAATCCCTTGCAAAGGGAACTCCTTGGGCAACACATTGATCAATAATATTCACGCTGACCTGTGCGAGACGATATACATTTGCCTCTCTTGATCTGAAATCACCACCTTTTACAGTGTCATAAAATAATCTATAAATACTGTCACCATCGTTTGGGTAGTTTTTTGCAGCGTTAATTCCTCCTTGAGCTGCAATGCTATGAGCCCTTCTTGCACTATCTTGATAACAAAAAGCCTCAACATTATATCCAAGTTCGGCGAGAGTAGCAGAGGCAGAGGCACCAGCAAGTCCAGTCCCAACGACAATTATTGTAAATTTTCTTTTATTTGCAGGATTAATTAACTTGAGGTTCTGACGATGTCTGTCCCACTTTTCATTTATAGGTCCAGATGGGACCTTGCTATATAACATTTATTGAGCCTCCCAAATACCACTATATTTTGACAATACCCATAAGTATTGCAGTAGGAATTAATAAATAACCAATAAGAATCAACAGTGCTACGACTGTACCAACTATCTTTATCTTTGGCATAAGTGTTTGAGTATTTAGGCCAAGCGTTTGGAAGATGCTTTGGATACCATGACTTAAATGAAGCATAAGTGCGAGTAAGGCAAAGGCATAGACAAAAGAAATCGTTCCCTTTTGAAAGCTCAATACTATCATTTTAAAAACATCAGGTCGTCCTAAATTATCAGGATTCAAGGAAGCTGCAAAGTTTGGTGTAGTAATTTGGATTGTAAAATGAAGTAGGTGATAAATAACAAAGGCAAATATAATCAAACCTGTCCATATCATTGTTTTTGATGAAAAGGTAGCAACAAGGGTTTTGTCAATAGCATAAGCAACGGGCTTTGCCTCTTTGTTTTCAAGGGTTAGTTTGATTGCAAAATATATATGAACCAAAAAAATGAAAAGCATTACTGCTCTAAAGCCCCAAACAAGAGGCGGTAGGCTATGGAGGCTTTGGGCATATAAGTTTATGCCGTTAGGACCTAAGAAAATTGATGAATTGCCTATAAGATGGATGAAAAGGAATTTAATTAATATAATCCCTGTAACTGACATGATTATTTTTTTGCCAATGGGGGTGTCGATAAATCGCATGACAATGAAGTCCTTTTCAAATAATATATTTAGCGTCCCCAACGGGATTCGAACCCGTGTTACTGCCTTGAAAGGGCAATGTCCTCGGCCTCTAGACGATGGGGACATGAGCCGCGTTGGATTCGAACCAACGACCCACGCCTTAAAAGGGCGTTGCTCTACCTGCTGAGCTAGCGGCCCAACTCAAAAAAAACAAGATGTATAAAATAATATTTGAGGATATTGTTTGTCAATAAATTTTTGATTCCTGTGTCAAGCCAAAATAAAAATGTCCTGTTTTCACCAAAATAAAAATGTCCGGTTTCTACGCTGCCACCTCCTTTATATTCTTGGAGGCGTTACTGCCTATTTTGAACTTCCTCCATGGGGGAACCGCTGGTGGTATATAGGCTGTCCTTCTCTTTATCTTCACTTT